>JANLFS010000015.1:6471-34887 GCA_024655925.1 Bacillota bacterium
CCTGGTGATGTTGTCCGACTCCACCAATGCCGACTGCCAGGGCTACACAATGTCTGAACGGGTCGTGGGCGAGTTGTTCAGGGATACCTTCCGTGATGTCGAGGGACGAATCCTCGTCACGACTTTCGCATCGCACATAGAGCGTATCCAGCAGGTATTCGACGCAGCGTCCGCTGTGGGGCGGAAAGTCGGCATTGTCGGTCGGAGCATGGAAAACAATGTAAGGATCGCCACTGAACTTGGTTACCTCAGGGTGAAGGATGGCGTCCTCATGGACATCGAGGACCTGGAGGGGCTTCCCGCGAGCAAAGTGGTGATCATCACCACCGGGAGCCAGGGCGAGCCCATGTCAGCCCTCACGAGGATGGCCATGTCCGACCACAGGAAGGTGTCCATTGTCCCAGGGGACACGGTGATCATATCTGCAAGCACGATCCCAGGGAACGAGGTAATGATCGGGAGGACTATCAACCGCCTCTTCAAGCAGGGGGCGGAGGTCATCTACGAGCCTTTCTCCGGATTCCACGTGTCGGGCCACGCAAGCCAGGAGGAGCTCAAGCTCATGCTGAACCTGGTCCGCCCGACGTACTTCGTCCCCGTGCACGGGGAATACCGGCACCTCATCAAGCACGCACGACTCGCTCAGGAAGTCGGGGTGCCGAGGTCCAACATCTTCATCCCAGAACTCGGCGATGTCCTCGAATTCTCATCCGAGTCCGCCTCCGTCACAGGGCATGTGAGCGCCGGGCACCTTCTTGTGGACGGGCTGTCCGTAGGGACAGTGGGTAACGTCGTCCTGCGCGACCGGAAACTCCTGGCGCAGGACGGTATAGTCCTCGCGGTGGTCGCTGTAGACAGGGAGCAGGAGGCCGTGGTCGGGGGGCCTGAGATCGTCACGCGGGGGTTTGTGTATGTCCGGGAATCGGAGGAGCTCATCGAGGAAATGCGCGAGGTGACCATGAACGTACTCGAGGACTTCGACAAGGAGAGGAACTTCGAGATCCCTGCGCTCAAAGACCATCTGCGCCGGGCTCTGTCTTCGTTCTTGTCAGAGCGGACCGGCGGGCGTCCCATGGTAATTCCAGTAGTCGTGGACGTCTGATCCTCTGGGTCAGCGTGCAGCTCGCATGTGCGCCCACTTGGCAGGGGTTGTGTGGCAGGCCCGTTCGGGCCTGCCCTGTTGTCTGCCCAGCAATACATAAACTGCTTGCTCCGACCCGCATACTAAGCGTATTGAAGGTCGGAGGTGCGGGTCAGATGAGGGTGTCACCGCAGGACGCGCCGGGGACTCAGGAAGCGCCCCCGAAAGACGCATTGAAGGAATACGGGGAGGCCAAGACCCCCGCGACACCTGAAAGCAACATCCACGTTCTCACCATCGTTGGGCAGATAGAGGGACACACGGTCCTTCCACCGCAGAACAAGACAACGAAGTACGAACACATCATGCCTCAGCTCGTTGCCATAGAGCAGAACCCTGGAATCGAAGGCCTCCTCATCCTCCTGAACACCGTTGGGGGTGACGTCGAGGCGGGGCTTGCCATATCGGAACTACTGGCGGGCATGACCAAGCCTTCTGTAAGCATTGTGCTGGGAGGAGGCCATTCGATCGCGGTGCCAATCGCTGTGAGCTGCTCTTACTCGATGATAGCAAGCACTGCAACGATGACCATACACCCCCTCAGGCTCTCCGGCCAGCTTGTCATCGGAACCCAGCAGACATACGAGTACCTGGAGAGGATGCAGGAGAGAGTGATCAAGTTCGTTGCATCCCACTCCAGGTGCACGCCGGAGAGGTTCCGAGAACTCATGTTCCGCACGGGTGAGCTCCTTCGGGACGTCGGGACAGTGCTCGTCGGGGACGACGCTGTCGCGGCAGGGCTCATAGACTCTGTGGGAAGTCTGAAGGACGCCCTTCGGAAACTGAACGAGTTGATCGAGGCGAAGAGGAAGGTGGGCACGGCCCGAAAGGGGAGAATCCGCTGATGTTGTACACCATTATACCTGTGGAAGAGATCTGGGGCCCTGATCCTGCTCTGGCCGATATCCCTACATTGGCAGTTGTGGGCGGGACGCAGCTCCTCGTCACCCGGCTGC
Source organism: Bacillota bacterium (assembly GCA_024655925.1). NCBI lineage: Bacteria > Bacillati > Bacillota > Bacillota bacterium. The sequence continues at coordinate 8,569 of JANLFS010000015.1, forward strand.
CCGACGGGACGGGGCGGGTTGAGAGACTGCTTTCCACCAATCCCTTCGACTACCTCAACGTAGACTTCACACCCGGGGCGATTCTGGACGCAGGTGTGATACAATGATACTCAGGGCAGCGTCGGCTTCATAGGACCCGAACCGGCGACATAAGGTTGTGTGAACCCAGGAATCGCCGGCGAGGTCTTTTGTGTGATGATTGCGCTGATTCCGTTTATAATTGGCGTTGCCCTTTTCCTGCTGTCAATCACCGCTATGAGCAGGGCGCTGTCGTCCCTTGTCCGTGTGAGGGCCAGCGTGGCGCTGCAACAGGCCGCGGTCCTTCCGGCTTTCATCTCTGGGCTCGTGGTGACGGCGATGGTGCAGAGTTCCAGCCTTGTAAGTGTGGTTCTTGTTGGACTCGCGGAGGCCGAGATGCTATCCCTCGGCTCCGCGTTCGCGGCGGTGCTGGGGGCGAACGTCGGGACAACGCTGACCGCCCAGATTGCAGGAGTCAGACCAGGGTGGCTGGGATGGGCCGCCGGGTGCGCGGGGATTGTGCTCGTAATCTCTGGCAGGCGGCGCGGGGACCGGGGGCACGTGGGTCGGGCTGCTCTGGGTCTCGCCGGCCTCATACTCGGCCTTGGGCTGATGGAAAGTGCGTGTTCAGGAGCGACGGACTCGAAGACGCTCAGACTGGTCCTGACTCTCTCCTCAGTGAACCCGCTCCTTTCGGCGGTGGTGGGGGCTGCGGCGACGGCTGTGATCCAAAGCAGCAGTCTCTTCAGTTCGATTCTTGTCTACCTTGCCAGGTCGGGTCTTGTGCCCGTAGAGGCAGCGGTCTCCATGGTGATCGGAAGCAACGTCGGGACATGTGTGACCGCGCTCATTGCCTCATTCGGGACCCCGGGGTCCGGAAGGGCGCTCGCCCGGGCGAACGCGTTGTTCAATTTCATTGGGGCCTGCGCGTTTCTTCCATTCGTGCGTCCGTTCTGCGCTCTTCTGGAGTTGTTTTCGCCTGATCCGGGACGGCTTGTGGCGAACGCACATTTTCTGTTCAATGCCATTACTGCAGCGGCTTTTCTGCCGGTCGCGCCGAGTTTTGCCGCCCTGGTCAGAGGCAGCCGCATGCCGGGAGTGAGAGTCCGACGACTGCGATCTCTGCTGTGTTCCTCGGGATCCTCCAAGGGCTGACGGAGTTCCTCCCCGTTTCGAGTTCGGGGCATCTGGCACTTGCCCACCGACTGGTGGGGACATCGGGCACCATTGTCTTCGACGTCGGAGTGCACGTGGGCACTGCCCTGGCAGTTGCAGTGGTCATGAGGCGTGAACTAGTATCGGTGATCCGCGGGTTTGTCAGTGCGCCTTTCCGAAAGGACGGCAGTGCCCGGCTGGGGATACTTCTCATCGTCACCACGATACCCGCCGCGGTTGCGGGTTACGTGTTTCATGACCTTGTGGAGCAGGCTTTTGACTCGGTGGCCCTAGTTGGGCTGGGTCTGCTCGTGACTGGCCTGTTGCTCTTCGCTGTCGAGAGGCCGGGACCGGGCGGCGCCCGACGTGGTAGCGTAGGGGTGACGCAGATGCGGCTCTGGGACGCTTTGGTTATCGGCATCGCACAAGCCTTTGCGATCCTCCCTGGCATATCTCGGTCGGGCGCAACCATATGCGCCGGCCTGGCCACTGGCCTGAAACGGGAGTTCGCAGCCTCGTATTCTTTTTTGGCGTCCCTTCCTGTCATCCTCGGAGCGGGCGTCCTCGAGGCCACGTCCGTGGATTGGTCCGGGATGGGCGGACAGGTGTTGCCCTTGGCCTTTGGGATGGCATCGTCGTTCGTTTCTGGAGTGGTCGCCATGACCTTCCTGTTGTCACTCGTCAGACGCCGCCGTCTGTCCGGTTTCGCGTACTACGTATGGGCAGTGGGGTTGGCCGCGCTCGCGTGGGGCTCGAGAGGATTGTGGCCCCTCGGGTAGAATTGTGACTGATGCCGAGGTGATAACCGTTGGCGAAGACAGTCTCGCGGCGCAGAGTGCGCAAGTCAGAGCATGACATGGGCCGCCCCGCTCACCCGGCGTTCGGGGGAGAACTCGGGGGAGAGGTGGGGGGCATATTCCTTCTCGGCGCGGCCGGCGTGGCTTTGGTGTCGCTTCTGCTTGCAGGTGTAGACCGCACCAGGACGGGATCCGTGGGGCTGGTTGGGGCCTTCATCGCCCAGGCTCTGGAAGTCGCGTTCGGCCGGGCGGCCTATGTAGTTCCACTGCTGTTCGCGTGCACCGGTGTGTTGATGCTGTGGCGAAAGACCGGGCTCCTCGTTGTGGTCAGGCTGGGCGGGCTCGCTGCGCTATCGCTTTGCACTGTGGTGTTGTTCGAAGTCGCCGCGTTCCGTGATGCCTGTCTCGGCCAGGACTTCATCGGGTATGTCACGAGCTCCGGATCTTCAGGGGGTGGAGCAGCCGGCGCCGCGATTACTTGGGTGCTCCTGGGCATGTTCGGGTACAGTGGGACCCTGGTTGTTCTCTCTGCCTTCGGTCTCACTGGATTGGTTGTTTTGACCAATGTACCAGTGCGAGTGGGCGTAACGTGGGCTTGGCGGAAGGCTGTGTGGGCACTGGGCTGCGTGGCGAGAGCAGTCCGCGGGGTGTTCAGCCTGATAGTGATGAACCTGTTCGAAGAGGGGACCCGGGGCAAGGAGACTGACGCGGAGGCGGAATGCGCCGTCTCCCGTGTGGACACCGGACCCGGCAGGGTTCCAGCCTTCGAGCCGGCGCCCACGGTTCCGGTCTCTCTCGATCCGCCTCAGCCCCAAGATCATGTCCGCCTGAAGCCGGCCCCGGCGCACGCGTCCGGGCTGGGCCAGGCTGCGCCGGGAGAGCCCGGGCATGAGGGCCCTCTGGAACTCGTCTTCCGGCGGTCGGCCCGCCCGCAGGAGAACGAACCGGGGGAGCCCCGGGCCCCCTCGCAGCAGCTCAAGCTCATCGAGGACTCACTCATTCGAGAATTGCCCCCTCTTTCGCTTCTCCGGTCGAGTTTCCGGAGGAAGATCCGGCGCGAGCCCCGGGACCCTGCAGAGCTCGTGAGGGTGCTCGAGGAGACGCTGGCGAGTTTCGGAGTCGCCGCACGGGTGGTCAACGTGAGCCAGGGGCCGATGGTCACCAGGTTCGAGGTGCAGCCGGGGGTGGGAGTGAAAGTCTCCAAGATCGTGAATCTTGCGGACGACCTGGCGCTGGCTTTCGCCGCTTCAGGTGTCCGCATAGAGGCCCCCATTCCAGGCAAGGCTGCGTTGGGAATAGAGGTTCCCAACAGGGAGAAGAATTTCGTTCTTCTCCGGGAGGTTCTTGAGTCCCCGGAGTTCCAGACGGCTGAATCCAGGCTGACCATCGCGCTGGGCAAGGATATCGCCGGGTCTCCAGTCGTTGCGGACATGGCGGATATCCTTCACCTTCTCGTGGCAGGGGCGACGGGGTCCGGCAAGAGTGTGTGTCTGAACGCCGTCATATGCAGCTTGCTGTTCAAGGCGACACCTGATGAGGTCAAGTTCCTGATGATTGACCCGAAGCGTGTGGAACTCTCAGTCTACGACGGGATCCCGCACCTTCTCGCCCCGGTGGTCACCGAGCCCAAAAAGGCCTCGGGCTACCTCAGGTGGGTCGTGGAGGAGATGGAGAACCGGTACCGCCTTTTCCAGCTTGCAGGTGCACGCAACATCGCACAGTACAACGACATGATCTCAAGAGGTGAGCTCGAGCAGTTCCTGCCCGACGACGAGGACGGCAGGGGCGATGCCCGGCCCGAGAGCCAGGATGCCCCCCAACCGAGGCCCCTCCCATACATCGTGGTAATCGTGGACGAACTCGCTGACCTCATGATAGTCGCGCAGGGGGAGGTCGAGGATGCCATCTGCAGGCTCGCATTCATGGCAAGGGCGGCCGGGATTCACCTCATTATAGCGACGCAGAGGCCGTCTGTGGACATAATCACTGGGATCATAAAGGCGAACATACCTTCGCGGATTGCGTTCGCCGTCTCCTCTCAGGTGGACTCCAGGATCATCCTTGACACGGCCGGAGCTGAGCGGCTGCTCGGAAAGGGCGACATGCTGTTCCATCCCGTCGGTCTTCCGAAGCCCATCAGGGTTCAGGGTGCTTTCATATCCGATGACGAAGTCGCTGACCTTGTTGCATTCCTGAAGCGGCAGGGTGCACCGGATTACCAGGCCAAGAGCATTGGGGGTTCCGATGCGAGAGCGGACGGGATCGCTGAGGACGATGAGCTCTTTGCGGATGCCGCCAGGCTGGTGGTGGAGACGGGCGAAGCGTCGATCTCGAAGATCCAGAGAAGGTACAGGGTAGGGTATGCGCGTGCAGCGAGACTCATTGACACCATGGAGGTTCTCGGTATAGTCGGCCCGTACGAGGGAAGCAAGCCCAGGAAGGTTCTCATGACCTCAGATGAACTCGAGGAGGCACTGTCTGACCGCCGCTTTTGACCAGGCTCGTCGAAGTACTATTCCGGAGGTGCGGCCTGCGTGAAGGAGATTGGGACGTTTCTCAAGGATGAGCGTGAAGCCAGAGGCATCACCATGGACCAACTCCGCGACGGAACCAAGATACGTACCCGCTATCTCGAGGCTATCGAACAGGGAGATTTCGACGCGATCCCCGGTGAGGTGTACCTCAAGGGCTTCATCCGCAGCTACGCTGAGTGCATAGGCCTCGATGGCCAGGAAGTTGTGGCCCGTTACAATGGGCTCAAGCGTGCGCAGGAGGTGTCGATGCTCCGCGAGGTCGAGCGGGAGAGAGCGTCCCGGGTCCAGCGGGTACAGAGAGAGGTGCGCTTGCGCCGGTCGGCCAGAGCCATTCGGTTCTTGGCAACTCTGCTTTTCGTCGGGTTTCTTGGAGTGGCGTTCTACCTCGGCGCAGTGGCTCTGGGCATTGTGGAATGGGGCCCACAAACGCCGAAGGAAGCCACTTCGGACGAGATAGGGAAAGGTGCAGCATCCCGTGCCGGGGCGACGGAAGCTCTCTCGCAAGACAAGGTCACGCCGGGGGCGCAGGTGACGCCCGCGCCTGCACCGGCAGAGGGGGACCGGGTCCCCGGTTCGTCCACGGGGCCGTCCCCCTCTGGGCACACCTTGCGCATCCATACCACTGAGCAATGCTGGGTGAGAGTGTGGGAGGATGGCCGCCTCGTCAGAGAGGGGATCCTCAAGCCTGGCGACAGTGTAGTCTTCCAGGCCAGTACGGAGATCCGGGCGAGAGTGGGCAACGCCGGCGGGATCAGATTGGAGTTCAACGGAATTGACCTCGGCGTCCCCGGCCGGCCGGGGCAAGTGGTCGACATCGTTCTTCCTCCACCCACCGGGCCAGAGGGACCGTGAGGGCGACACCGTTACTCCAAATGTCCTCGAGAGAACCTGAGTCCCTCGGTTGGGACAGGCCTGATGTCACCATCATGACCCCTGATTCCTGCCGGCCAACTTCCTCCGCCCAAGCTGTTCTTCGGCGTCGCTGCTGGCGTGGTGCAGCTCAGAAGGCACTCCTTGGACCCCAGAGGCTGAAGAACCGGCGCCGGATGAGGGAGGCCTAGGAGACGGCCTGGCCGGCGCGCCAGAGGAGGTGCCAGAGTGAGGACAGTCCAAGACCTCATAGACGACCTGAGTAGGCTTGAGGGCAGACTGCTTGACGAGACTGTCTTCGAGCTGTTCAAGCGCGGCCCGCGCGCTCTGGACCGGTTCGCCGGTTACTGGGAATCTGGGGCGACCCGAGCAGTCCAGGAGCGAATCATGGCTTCCATTCGCGCGAATTGGCCCCGGCTTCAGGAGACGCTCCTCGAGATACCCCCAAGGGGCATGGCATCCCACGGGGTGAAGTTCGCGATCGGGCTCGCTCCCGGGGATTCGCTCGCACGACGCGCTCAGCGCTGCGTAGATCAAGGCCTATCTGACACTGCCGCATGCATTGTTACAGCGCTGGCCCAGACCGGAGATGACTCGGCGGACCTCGCGATCCTCCGCGCCCGGCTGGCGATGGAGGCCTGCAGGCCGGAGGCAGCCGTCACTGAGCTGACTCGGTTCCACAGGGTTCCCGGTTCTCAAGCCGACGTGGACCTCTGGTTGTCCAGGGCCCTGATCGCGTCCGGAAGGCCCGATGAGGCCTCGAAGACACTCCTCCAACGGGTCCCAGGCCGACCTCCGCAGGGGGCCGAGTCTCTCTTTGAGCCGGTCGCCGTCATGGTATTCGGCGGGCTCACCGCTGCCTTGGCCCGAGTGATCGCTGCCGTGGCTGTGCAGGGCGACCCCCAAGGTTGCCAGGACATTGCGGAAACCCTGGCGGCATGCACGTGTGCGAGGGCGGAGGCGGGCGCAGCACAGGCCGAGCGTATCTCGGATCTCCTCTACGCATTTAAGGAGGACGTGGACGCGTTGCGCTCGGTAAACTCCCAGATGGATGGAGCCCCGATTCCGTTGGAGGCCGCCGCGAGCGAGCTTGTCGGTGTCTCCACACGGGCATTGGAGAGGATCCGGGCCCTGTGCCGGAGAATCAGTGCCTTAACACACCTCAGGCAGGATCGTGTGGACGTCTCCGCTGTGGCGAAGCGGGTCGCCGCCGGGACCAAGGCGGAAACAGAGGCGGGCATGGGCGAGTGCGTCGTGACGGGAGATGAGGAAGCGATCGCCCTCGCGGTTGCGGGGATCCTCGAGGATGTTTGCTCGAGGCCAGGGGCAAGCGAGGTCCGCCTCTCTGTGAATCGTCGGGATGGCGAAGTATGCGTGCTCCTGGCGGCCAGATTCCACGGTTCGTCTCAGGTTGCGGACACTGTCCTCGGCTTGACACACAGTGCCAGGGAGCTACCAGACGCCTATGTGGCTGCGGGCAGGGTGGCCAGGGCGCACTGGGGCGGATTTCGAGTCTACCACACAGGCGAGTGCTTCCGGGTGGAACTCGCCTTTCCGCCGGAGGGGCCGGGCGCCTTATCTCCCCTCCAGGCGAGCTTGGTTCAGATGCTTGACCCCAACAGCAGCCGGGACGCCGAGAGGATAGCGGGTGTGCTGAGAGCGCTTACGCCGGCCGAGGCCGCGCGCGCCTCCGTGGAGGCGGCAACCCAGGCGGAGGGTGACGCATGGGCGCGCGGGCTCGAGAGGTCCGATGAACTGATTCAGACTCTTGTCGAAGGTTTCGAATCAGTCAGGAGAATGGCTTCCTCCGGCGCGCCTTCCCACGTTCAAGTCGAGGCGTGCTTGGCCCGAATGGCACAGGGCTTCACGCAGGCCGAGCAGGGCGAGCAGGGTGGTGCACTTGCAGGTTCGGTGGAGTGGGATGTCCCTCAAGACGCCCCTTACTCCGTGGAAACAAGGAGCGCTCTTCGGTCTGCTCATCTGATGATAGAAGCGGCAAAGTCAGGAGCGCTCCCGTCGGACCAGGCGGCCCTCCCCGGATTCCTTTTGGGGAAGGCTGTTCAGATAGAGGCCGAGAGAAGACTCGGCGGCCAGGTGCTGGCACACCGGCTTCTGCCGCGGGCGTTGGACGCCAGTCGAGATCGTGGAAAGAGACGGAGAGAGATGAAGCCCGAGGTGGTCCAAAGGGTCCTGGCGGATATCCCCGAAGGAGTGTCCGCGAGCCGCGCGAAAGGAGGGCTCGAGCGCCTTCTCGTCCGGATTGTGGAGGGCAGTGCCCGCGGGCTCACCGACTCCCCGTTCCTCCTGGGTCTGGCTGTGCTTTGCTTCGGACTGGACTACAGTCCCGATGTCGCTCGTCCTGTTGGCCAGGCTCTGGTGCGCTTCGGTGCACTGGCCCAGGACGCGGAGAAGGCTCCCGGATCGGTGGATATGGGCGAGCTCGAGGATTCGGCCCACACGGTCCTCGAGCTTCTGTGGGCCGGAGGTGCACGGTGATGGAGTGCGTACTGGTCAGAGGAGTGGAATACGTAATCGACACCGTCGACCGGTGCGACATTGACACCCTTGTCGGCCTGTTCAATGATGCCTACAGCCACTACTATGTGGAAACGACAGTCACGCCTGATAGACTGCTGGGACTCGTGGAACGAGAGGACATATCGGTCTCCGATTCGTTCGTGGCGTATTCGGAGGGTCTGGCAGTGGGCGTCGTGTTCCTCGGGATACGGGGCGACAGAGGCTATATCTGCGGGATGGGGGTCCGCAGCTCGTATCAGGGGCGAGGACTCGGCGAGGCCCTGATGCGGGCGGCACTCGTCCGCGCGAGCCAACTTGGGTTGGCTTCGCTTCAACTGGAAGTGGTGGAACAGAATCACCGCGCACGGGCTCTCTACTCCAAGCTGGGGTTCAGGGTGACACGAACCCTCGGAGTGTGGGCCCGGGACCACCCAGCTCCAGCCATGCCCGAGACTAAGGCCTGCGCAGTCTGGGTGCGGGGAGAGAGTCCCCACGACGCCCTTTTGCTTGTTGACACCTATGAGGACTCGAGGCCTTGCTGGCAGAATGAAGTGCAATCATTGGGCAAGATGGCATCCAGGCTTGAGGCGAAGATTGCCTGGTCGGGCCGGCGGAAGGTCGGGTACATCCTGTACAGGAACACCCCGCAGGGGCTTCTGGTGGCGGACTTCGGCGTGGTGCCTTCCACAGAGAGAGAAGCCATTGGGGAGATGCTAATGTACGCAGTGGACTGCGAGGCTGCCAGTGGACTCGCCCGGGGCGCTGCCTCAGGTACCGCCAGGGCCTACAACTTCCCAGTCGGAGGATACCAGGAACAGGTGCTCAGGGCACGTGGTTTCGAGTTGACCCTGGTCCAGCAGGAGATGGTGTTGTGCTTAAGACCGCTCTGACTACTTTTGCCGTGGTCTTCCTGGCTGAACTCGGTGACAAGACCCAGTTGGCAACGATGCTCCTGGTCGCAAGAGGCCAGTCGCCCTGTGCCGTCTTCATGGGGGCGGCGTCCGCTCTCATCGTCGCGTCTCTTTTGGGCGTGCTGGTTGGATTCGTTATAGCGAGGTACGTGCCTGCCGAGTATGTCCGCGTGGCGGCAGGCGCCGGGTTCGTGACAATGGGTGTGTTGCTCCTGCTTGGAAGGCTCTAGACAATAGTCCCAAAGGGGGTGTTCACGTGCCGCACATGCCAGTATTTCGACACTGTGCCTTTGTGCGCACCGTTGCTGTGTGCCTTCTTCTGTTCTGTGCTGTGTCGATTTCTGCCCGGGCAGCTGTTGCAGGGCCATCCCTCGAAGAACTACTGAAGAAGGCGGATGCTCATTACTCTCGGCGCATTGACCCCAGGGAGACAGACCAGGCTTTTGCCGTGCTGAAGCAGGCGGACTTGGCCTATCCGGGGACGAGCTCTGTCCTGTGGAGACTGGCCAGGATCAGCCACTGGAAAGCCACGAGGTTTCCTAAGAATGACAAGAAGAACCGGCTGGAATGGTTCGAAGTGGGCAAGGCCTACGCAGAACGGGCGACTCAGGCCAATCCCAACGACGCCGATGCCTTCTACTGGCTCGCGGCGCTAATAGGGGAGATAGGATCGGCGCGCGGGATACTCCAGAGCCTCTTCATGGTTGGCCCAATGAAGCAGGCCCTCGACCAGGCGCTCGCAATAGACCCGAACCACGCTTCTGCGCACTACGTCATGTCGGAGTTGTACCGGCAGGTGCCAGGCCCTCCTATATCCATCGGCAACCGCCAGAAGGCCGTGGCCGAGGCGAGGCTGGCGGTGAAGCTCGCTCCGGGAGACTCCTCGCACCAGCTGTCGCTGGCGCGTGCCCTGGTGGCCGTCCGCGAGTACTCCGAGGCCAGGCAGGTCTTCAACCACATACTGACCATGCCTCTTGATCCCGAGGACCCCGAGGGCACGAAGGAGGACCAGGAGGCGGCGAGGCAGGAACTCGCGGCGATTGCCGGGAAATGACCGAAGTTAGGCTTTCGTTCCGGTCACTTGGATGTGCCAAGAACCTGGTGGACACTGAGACAATGGCGGGCCTGGCCCGGGAGGCCGGCATTGAGATCGTGCCCGAAGGACCCGACACCGACGCTGTCGTGATCAACACCTGTGGGTTCATAGAGGACGCGGCACAGGAATCCGTCGACGCCATACTGGAGCTTGCCGAAAGACGCCGGTCGGGGCAGATCAAATGCCTGCTCGTGGCGGGATGCCTGCCACAGCGATTCGGCCGGTCCCTCATGTCCGAGATCCCCGAAGTGGACGGGATCATTGGCACAGGGGACTTCGACCGGGTCGTCGAAGCCGTCCGGGCCGTCCTCGGAGGGGACAGGCCTCAGTACCTGGGGCCGCCGGGTTATCTGGCCCCCGAGGATTCGCCCAGGGTGGTGTCGACACCCAGACACTACGCCTATCTCAAGATCTCCGAAGGCTGCGTCAACCTTTGTGCTTACTGTCTCATCCCGTCTCTTCGTGGCCCTCTCCGCTCGCGTCCCGTGGAGTCTATCATACGGGAGGCGCGGTCTCTCGCGGCCAACGGGATGAAGGAAGCCGTGGTCATAGCCCAGGACACGACCAGGTACGGCGAGGACCTGTACGGGAGACGATCTCTTCCCCGGCTTCTGAGACAGCTTGCCCTGGTTGAGGGTCTCGAGTGGATCAGGGTCCTCTATGCCCACCCGGCGAGGGTCGATGATGAACTCGTCGAGGTGCTCACAACCGAGCCCAAGATAGTGCACTACCTCGATATTCCCATGCAGCATGGAAGTGACGAAATCCTGGCCAGAATGAACCGTCGGGTCTCAGCCGCGGAGATGATCCGGGTGGTGGACAAGCTCAGACGGTCTGCCCCGGACGTGGTGGTGCGCACGTCTCTGATAGTCGGGTTCCCGGGTGAGACTGACCGCGATTTCGAGCGGCTCCTCGATTTCATAAAAGAGATTCGGCCCCAACGGGCCGGGGTGTTCCGCTACTCGCGGGAGGAAGGCGCTCCGGCTGCCGACATGCCTGATCAGGTCGAGCCGCCAATCGCGGAGGAGAGACGGGAGATCGCCATGGCCTTTCTCGCCGAGATTTCCCGGGGGTTCGGTGAGTCAAGAGTGGGAACAGTCCAGCGCGTCATGGTTGACGGGCCTTCGGACGAATCCGAACTGCTCGTGGAGGCGAGGTCCTACGCTGAGGCCCCTGAGGTGGACGGGGTCATCTTCGTCGGGGACCGGCTCCTTTCACCCGGTGACATGGTGGACGTCAAGATCACGGGGGCAAGTGAGTATGATCTGGCGGCCGAACGTGTCGAACCAGCTCGGACAGTCTGAAAGGAAAGGGAGAGGGAGGCAGCAGTCAGCTACCCCACGGCTAAACCCGGGGCTTGCGGTAAGCAAGCCTGGAGCTGACCAGCCTCAGCTCATCGGCCGTAAGGCCATCGGGCTGCGTTATTCAGGTAATGACACCCTGGGATGCGTGCCAGTTCCAGGCCCTGTCGCCCGGCATTAAACAGGCATACCGGCCGGATAGCCGTCCGGCATAGGCCCAGCTTCAAGTTGAACGGCTTCGACGTGCATCCAAAGTACCTGCGGCTGCTTGAAAAAGCCGATGGATACGAATATGCCCAGAGAGGGGGAAGCGGCGTCGCCTCCCCACGCCTGAAGGCGGGGACTCCCGACGCCGCGTAGTCTGGTGGTAACAGATGCAGTCCGAGCAGGTGCCTGCCTTGCATCAGGAGGCACCGTGCGCCCTACGGGAACAGCCCGCGAACCCTTATGGCTTCGGCCACTCTGTTCACAGATAGCACGTAGGCCCCTGTTCGCAGGCTCAGGTTCTTCTCGTGGGAGTACCTCCAGACCTCATCGAAGCTCCTGGTCATGATGCCGTCCAGCCGCATGTTGACCTCGGCCTCTGTCCAGTAGTATTGCTGCAGGTTCTGGACCCATTCGAAGTAAGAGACGACGACGCCGCCTGCGTTGGCCAGGATGTCGGGAACGACCACCGTGCCGGCCTCCTCAAGGATCTTGTCGGCCCCGGCCGTGGTGGGGCCGTTCGCCCCTTCCACGATCATCTTGGCCTTGACGTCTGCAGCGTTCTTCTCGGTGATCTGCCCCTGGATTGCGGCCGGGATCAGGAGGTCGACGGGCAACGTCAGAATCTCGGAGTTCGATATGGCGGCGACACCCGGGGCCGAATAGCCCTCGAGGAACTTGTGGGAGGCGACGTACCGGTTTACATCGGCGATGTCGAGGCCGGCGGGGTTGTATATGCCTCCAGTGATATCGCTCACCGCGACCACCTTGCATCCGAGCTCGCACAGTAAGGTTGCGGATACGGACCCGACGTTGCCGTAGCCCTGCACGGCCGCAATCGTTTCGGCGGGGGCACGGCCGAGCCGCTTGAGCAGCTCTCGGACGGTCATCATCACGCCGCGTCCTGTGGCTTCGCGCCTTCCGAGCGAGCCGCCGAGGTTGATGGGCTTGCCTGTGACCACTCCAGGAGTGAACACTCCCCGGAGCATCGAGTATGTATCCACGATCCATCCCATGATGGTAGAGTTCGTGTTGACATCAGGAGCGGGGATATCCTTGTCCGGGCCGATGATGGGGGCGATGCCCGACACATACCGGCGGGTGAGCCTACACAGTTCGTTCTCAGACAGGGAGGAGGGGTCGACCTTTATGCCGCCCTTGCCGCCTCCGTACGGTATGCCCACGACGGCACATTTCCAGGTCATCCACGAAGCCAGGGCCTTCACTTCGTCCATGTCGACGTCCGGGGCGTAGCGTATGCCCCCTTTGGCAGGGCCACGGGCAGTCGAGTGCTGGACCCGGTAACCTTGGAATACCCTGATACTCCCGTCATCCATCTGGATGGGGACCGAGACCTCGAGGATGCGCTCGGGCTCTGCGAGAATCGCGTGAATCCCGGGTTCGAGATTGAGAATCCGGGCGGCCGCAGCCAGTCGCAAGAGTACCTCGTCATACTGGCTATGTCCCATTTGACTACCTCCATTGTATACATGATACAGGATGCACATTAATCTTCGCCATCGGCATCACGGCTCCTTCCCGGCTGCGAAAAAAAAGCTCGACGGCTTGTCCGGGGAGGAAGCTGAACATCCTCCGGCTCCAGGCGTCGAAGTACAATGAGGAAGGTCGGCCTTCTGCAACCGGGAGAGTTGACGTCATGCCCTCAGATGCCGCGTTCGATACTATTGTCGAGAAGTACAAAGACAGAATCATGAACCTTGCGTTTCGCATGCTCGGGAGCAGATCAGAGGCGGAGGACGCTGCTCAGGAGACCTTCATCCGGGCATTTCGTGCTTATTCCCGTTTTCGAGGCGAGAGTTCGACTTACACGTGGCTGTACCGGATCGCCACGAATCTGTGTCTCGACACTATCAGGGCTCGAAACCGTGCCCCCCAGTCCGAGTCCCTTGATGCGCTGGGGGATCCCGCCAGGGGCGCTGACGACTCCGGTGGATCCCCCGAGGAGTCGTTGAACAGGCGCGAACTGGCCAGAGCGATCAGGATCGCGCTCGGGGAGCTGTCCCCCGCCCACCGGGCGGCGGTTGTCCTTCACGATGTTGAGGGCCTCAGGTATCACGAGGTGGCCAGGGTACTCGGGTGCTCGGTGGGCACTGTGAAATCGAGGCTGTTCTACGGGCGGAGGCGGCTCCGCGAGATACTGGCCGAATTCCTACCCGGTGGAGGTGATTTAGGTGGCGGCTGGAACATGCCCCGACCCGACTGAGATCAGCTCACTTGTAGACGGGGAGCTTGGGCGGCGACGTGCGGCGGAGATCGAAGACCATTTGGCATCGTGCGATACATGTCGCAGGGCTGCAGCGGAGACACGCGCGGTCAAGGCCATACTTGCCCATGCCCCACGCATCGAGTGTTCGGAGGAGCTGAACCGCAGCCTTGCGCGGGCGCTCGAGTTGGCCCAACGGACCCGCACGACAGGATTCCTCGTACAGATGAGAAAGTGGGCATGGATGCGGGTTCCCATGGTCTACGCAGTCGGGATCTGCCTGGCTGTGATTGTGGTGTCCGCAGGAGCCAGCAAGCTTCGCCAGACGGGGCCCCAGGATGATCCGTTTACCCCCCTGGTCAGAGCCCACATCATATGCGAGTCAAGTCAGCGTGTGCGTCCACTGGAAGACGTGATGTGCCTGCCCATCAAATTCTGATGCTACAAGGCGGGGTGAGTTGCCGGCATGTTCCGTGCCTGTCTCACAGTCTTTCTCATCGCCATGGCCTGTGCGTCTTGTTCGGTTGCGGCTGGGGCTCAACCGGCGACCGGGGAAGTGGTCCGTCGCATCCTCAACGCCCGGGATACCATTCAGTTCTCCGGCGTGCAGGTGGTAGTGAGGCCTTCGGTTGCAGGTCTCGAGTCAGTGACAAGACGGGTTCACTATGGCGGATCCGGGATGTTTCGCATTGAGACTGTGTCGTCCGGTGGTGACGTCACTCACATAATGGTGGGCCGCACAGGGTCGTTCGAGCACTACGTCCCTGAACTCGGAATCGCATTTGTGGGGGATGGGTTTGAGGGAATCCTGCCAGTCATCGACGAACGCATCAGAGATCTGGTCAGTTCAGCCAGGGTGGATCCGCCCAAGTCCGGGTCGGTGCTAGGGCGTCCCGCGGTCGTCTTGTCCGGTGAGGACAGGTGGGGCAGGCGCGCCACTGTCTGGGTGGACGCGGACCACTGGGTAGTCCTCAGAGCAGAGCTCTCTCAGTCCGCGGGGAACGCAGACCTTCTGATGTTCTTCACCGAGGTCGATTTCGGGCCGCCTGATCCCTCCGTCTTCGGCGTGCCATACCCCCCGGATACCAAGGTGTTCCGTACAAGGGCTGATTTTCTCCTCACCCTTGACCTCGGAATAGCCGCGAGACGCCTGGGATTCGCCCCATTCTACCCAGCTTTTGTGCCCCCCGGACTTGCCTATGCCGGATCAGAGCTGATACAGGATGGCGGACTCCCGACCCTGCATACCAGGTATGCTGGAAAGGGAAAACTGATATCCCTCTTCCAAAGGGCGGTGTCAAGGCCAAGCCTTTCGCGCGCACCAGTCCGAATCAAGCGTCCGCTCCCGGAAGGTCTCCTGGGATATGAATGGCAGGTCGACGGGGTTGAGGTTATCATGCTTGTTCCGAAAGATTCCGACGAGAGCCAAGTGCAGGCCATGGGCAGATCACTCGTCCGGTTTTCACTGTGATCCCTGGCTTGAGCTGGGGCCAAAACTTGTACCCGCCTCAGAAGGAATTCCTCTGAAGCACAGCGAACAATTAGGCGTCTGAGAACGCTTCAGGGGAGAGTGATTTCTATGAGTTCCGTAAGGCGCGCGCTGGTACTCTCAATTGCGGCATTGCTCCTAGTCGCCCTGGCTAGCCCCGGTTTTGCTTCGAAACCACTCAAGGTGGCGATCGTCTTCGACATCGGCGGCCTCGGCGATCAGTCATTCAACGACTCAGCCTACGAGGGTCTTAAGAGGGTTCAAAAGGAACTCGGTGCGGAGATAGCCTACGTCGAGTCCCGCACGCCGTCCGACTACGAGCCCAACCTCGCCATGATGGCCCGGAGTGGCTATGACATGGTCTGGGCGATTGGGTTCCTGATGGCGGACGCATTGGAGAAAGTTGCGCCCCAGTTCCCCAACACCAAGTTCGGAATCATCGATTTCGCGTATGACGATGCGAAGTACGCCGGACCCCTCAAGAACGTCATGGGCGTGGTCTACAAGGAAGAGGAAGGGTCATTCCTCGTCGGCGTAATTGCCGCCATGACCACCAAGACCAACAGAGTCGGCTTCCTCGGCGGGATGCAGTTCCCGTTGATCGAGAAGTTCGAGGCTGGGTTCAAGGCCGGTGTCTGGAAGGTCAATCCGTCCATCACCATCCTCACCAACTATGCCGGTTCGTTCAACGACCCGGCAAAGGGCAAGACCATCGCCCTGTCGATGTTCCGCCAGAGGTGTGACGTGATCTATCACGCCTCGGGTGGCACAGGGATCGGAATGATCGAGGCTGCCAAAGAAAACGGCTTCTGGGCGATCGGAGTCGACTCCGACCAATACCATCTCGCACCCAAGCAGGTCCTCACGAGCATGATCAAGCGGGTGGACGTTGGTGTGTTCGAAGGCACCAAACTGATGGCTGAGGGCAAGTTCAAGGCCGGAACCACGGTTCTCGGTCTCGCGGCCGACGGTGTCGGCTTTGCCCCTACAACCTCGAAGTACGCGTCGCCTGCCGCGATCGCCGCCGCTGAAGAGTGGGCATCGAAGATCAAGAAGGGCGAGTATGTCGTGCCTGAGCTTCCCGCAGAGGCGGCGAAGCTTGCCAAGTGACCAGTCTTCATTGAGGAGTCGAACTCACGGGCTGGGTGGCCGGTGCCCAGTGGCGTCGGCACCCAGCCTTTTGTGGAGGGATGTGAATGTCAGAGCCCCACGATTCCCCGGTCCTAGCCATGGTCGGAATCACCAAGCAGTTCCCCGGGGTTCTGGCCAACGACAACGTCAGCCTCTCTCTCGAACGGGGCGAGATTCACGCTCTGCTCGGGGAGAATGGAGCGGGCAAGACCACTCTAATGAAGATTCTCTACGGCCTCTATCAGGCCGATTCTGGCACCATCATGATCCGGGGCCGCGAGGTGAGCATCAGAGAGCCCAACGACGCGCTGCGGCTCGGGATCGGAATGGTCCATCAGCATTTCATGTTGATCCCTCCCTTCACTGTGGCCGAAAACCTGGTTCTCGGAGCGGAGCCGAGAACCCGCGGTTTCCTGCTGGATCGGCGGGAAGCCGACCGGCGAGTGCGCGAGATCTCCGAAAGATACGGCTTGTCCATCGATGCGAAAGCCAAGATCATGAACATCTCCGTTGGGATGCAACAGAGGGTCGAGATCCTCAAGGCGCTCTTGCGCGGTGCGGACATCCTGGTCCTCGACGAACCCACTGCAGTCCTTACCCCGCAGGAGGTGCATGAGCTGTTCGAGATCATGCGGAACCTCAAGGCCGTGGGCAAGTCCATCATATTCATAACCCACAAGCTCAAAGAAGTTATGCAGATCTCGGATCGCGTGACAGTGATACGACGAGGCCGAGTCGTCGGCACCAGGCAGACTGCGGAGACCGACACGAGGGAGCTCGCCAATATGATGGTCGGTCGGGATGTGGAGTTGGTGGTGACCAAAGGCCCAGCGAAGCCGGGGGCCGAGATACTCAGGGTCGAGGACGTGCACGCCCTGAGCAGCCGGCACCTGCCCGCTGTGCGAGGGGTCTCACTGTCAGTGAGAGCAGGTGAGATCCTCGGCATCGCCGGTGTCGACGGCAACGGGCAGTCGGAGTTGGTGGAGGTCATAACGGGCATGCGCCGCGCGGTCTCGGGGCACGTATCAATCAAGGGCCGGGAGGTCACAAACCTCCCCCCGAGGAAGGTCTTCGAGTCCAAGGCAGTGCACATCCCCGAGGACAGACATCGTCACGGTCTCATACTTGATTTCACAGTTGCTGAGAACCTTGTGTTGCAGACCTACTATAAGCCACCTTTCAGCCGGGGCCTGGGCCTTTCGTGGGATGCGATCAAGTCGGAGGCGCGCAGGTTGATTGCAGAGTTCGACGTGCGGACTCCAGATGAAGACGTGCTGGCCAAGTCACTGTCAGGCGGAAACCAGCAGAAGGTGATCGTCGCCCGTGAACTCTCGCGGGATCCGGAGCTCATCATCGCTGCTCAGCCTACCCGCGGTCTCGATGTCGGGGCAATAGAGTTCGTCCACAGGCGGCTGGTGGAAGCGAGAGACGCAGGGAAGGCCGTGCTCCTGGTATCCCTGGAGCTCGATGAGATCCTCGCGCTCGCGGACAGGATTGCCGTCATGTACGAGGGCGAGATCGTCGGGGTAATGGATGCCAAGGACGCCACGGAGGAGCAAATCGGCCTCATGATGGCCGGTGCTCTGGTACATGGCCAGGCTCAGGTGGCGGGGAGGTGAGGTCCGTGGAGCGAGCGAAACGTTCAGTTCTCTCGGAGTTCGCGGTCCCCGCCGCGGCGGTCGGAGTCGGGCTGGTGCTGGGGGCCGTGCTGATGTTGCTGACCGGGGCAAGTCCCTTGCGAGGTTATGGGGCGCTTCTGCAGGGGTCTTTCGGTTCGCCCGTGAATGTGTCCGAGACCATAGTTTACATCACCCCTCTGATCTTTACCGGACTGTCCATGGCGGTTGCCTTCCGGTGCGGGTTGTTCAACATCGGCGCCGAGGGGCAGTTCATAGTGGGCATGGTCGCAGCCGCCGTAGCTGGGTGCTCTATACGCGGGCTGCCGTGGATACTGCACATGCCCATCTCCGTCCTGGCGGGCGCGGCAGCGGGGGCCTTGTGGGCGTCTGTTCCAGGGTTCCTCAAGGCCAGATTCGGTGTTCACGAGGTCGTGAACACCATCATGATGAACTACATTGCTCTCTATTTGTCACACTACCTGGTGAACGGCCCGATCAAAGACCCCGCCGTAACCTCCCCGTACAGCCGTGAGGTCCTCGCATCCGCTCGCCTCATCCGGTTCATGGGAGAGGGTGGGGCGTTCCGGGTGAACATGGGGACCCTCATCGCCATAGGCGCGGCATTTCTTGTGTATTACATCCTGTGGAAGACGACTGTCGGGTACGAGATCCGCGCGGTCGGCCATAACCCCGACGCGGCGAGGTATGCCGGGATAAGCGTGGCCAAGAACATCATCACCGCGATGGCGATCTCCGGGGCCCTGGCAGGCCTCGCAGGCAGCGTGCAGGTGCTTGGAATCCAGTACAGGTTCCTGGACCTCTTCGCCTTTGAAGGGTACGGGTTCGACGGGATAGCCGTATCACTCGTCGGAAAGAATCACCCGTTCGGAATCCTCGCCTCTGCATCCCTCTTCGGAGTGCTGGCGAGGGGAGCCCAAACCATGCAGGGCATGGCGCGGGTGCCGAAGGAAACCGTCGGGATTATCCAGGCCGCCGTGATATTCTTTGTGGCTGCGGAAGGGCTCATCGAAGGGTGGCTGCCCGGCCGGAGGCTTCTTGGGTCCATCCTTCCGAGAAAGGAGGGGAAGTCGGATGGCGCTCGATCTCGAAATGCTTAAGTGGATCGTGATCGACCTCATGGCATCCACGATCTATCTGGCGTCCCCTCTGGTGCTGGCCTCAGTGGGCGGGGTGTTCAGTGAGAGGTCCGGGGTGGTCAACATCGGCCTCGAAGGAATGATGCTGATCGGGGCGTTTGCAGGTGTCCTCTTCTCATGGCTGACAGGGAATGCCTGGGTGGGGTTCTTCATGGCGGCAGTGGCCGGAGCCCTCGTCGCGAGCATACATGCTCTTGTCTCCATCAAGTACCGCGCGAACCAGGTGGTTTCGGGCGTGGCTATCAACCTGTTGGCCATGTCCCTCACAGGTTTTCTGCTCCGGGCCATCTTCAACCGGGCAGGGCAGACCGAGAGTGTTACCAAGCTCGCGAACTGGTCGATTCCGGTAGTCCGGGATATCCCGGTTATTGGGGACATAATCGGGGTCAATACTCCACCTGTGTATATAGCTGTTGTGGTGGTCGTAGTCGCTCAGATCGTCCTGTTCAGGACTCCGCTGGGCCTTCGGATACGTGCGTGCGGAGAACACCCGGAAGCCGCAGACACGGTCGGGGTCAACGTCGCCGGCATCAGATACCTCTGCGTGATCATGAGTGGCATCCTAGCTGGAATGGGCGGTGTCACCCTTTCTCTAGGGCAGTTGTCGCTATTCCGCGAAGGAATGACTGCTGGGCGCGGCTTCATAGCCCTGGCTGCCATGATTTTCGGGAAGTGGACGCCTGTGGGATCTCTCTTGGCCGCGCTTCTCTTCGGGTTCGCCGACGCGTTCCAGCTCCTCGCACAGACCTGGGGCCTCTTTGCCATCCCACAGGACTTCCTGCTCATGGTGCCTTACATCCTGACCATGGCTGCCCTCGCCGGCATCATCGGGAGATCCATGGGTCCTGCGGCAAGCGGGAAGCCATACGTCAGGCGGGGAGGGGTGTAGGGCACACCGCGTGGGTGACGTGCCTCTTGAGTACCGAAGAAGCGGCTCCTCCTGGGGGCCGCTTTCAACATCGCGGAGGAATCGCCGCGGTTTGGTGGAATGAATAGTGATAGAATGAGCGCAACCGTGGATATCAGAGACATGTCCGTCGATGAGTGCCGGAGCTTCTTTGTCTCACTCGGGGAGCCGCCCTACCGGGCGAACCAGGTTCTCGAGTGGGTTTACCACGCCCTTGCCTCCTCCTATCAGGAGATGACGAGTATCCCTACCTACCTGCGCCGGCGACTCTCGGAGATCGCCCCCCTGGAAGGCGCTCGTGTGCTCGCACGTAAGAAGGCACGGGAGGGGACGGTCAAGCTTCTTGTGGGGTTCGCGGACGGGAATGCTGTGGAGACAGTTCTCATGCCCCACGACTACGGATTGAGCCTGTGCGTCTCCTCGCAAGTGGGATGCCAGATGGGATGCGTTTTTTGTGCCTCCGGGCTTTCGGGGTTTGTGCGCAACCTCTCATGCGGCGAGATGATCGCCCAGCTGATCGCGGGGTCCAGGGAGGCGGGGGCCGGAAGGCGGGTCAACTCGGTGGTGCTCATGGGCACTGGGGAGCCCCTCGCCAACTACGAGCAGGTGCTCAAGTTCATCAGGTTGATCAACTGGAATCGTGGGTTTGGGGTGGGATACAGGCACATCACCCTCTCTACCTGTGGCCTTGTCCCGGGCATAGAGAGGCTCGCCGGCGAAGGCCTGCCCATAACACTCTCGGTCTCGCTCCACGCTCCGGACGATGAGACCAGGTCGGCCATAATGAAGGTCAGCCAGGTATGGGGTGTCTCGGATGTGGTCCGAGCATGCGTGGACTATGCTGAGCGGACCGGGAGGAGAGTGACGTATGAGTACTCTCTCATAGCAGGGGTCAATGATTCGCTCGCTCACGCTGACCGCCTCGCACACCTCATCAAGGGCACTCTCTGCCATGTGAACCTGATACCGCTGAACCCTGTTCCAGAAACCGGATTCGCCCGGTCCCCGCGGCAGGTTGTGGCGGATTTCTCAAAGATACTCACAGAGGCAGGCATCGAAGTCACCATCAGGCGGGAAATGGGAACAGACATCGACGCGGCGTGCGGGCAGCTCAGACGCAGAGAACTCGCGCGCGGAAAGGCCGGGAGGCGGTGACGCAATGGCTGTCCGTATCGGCATAGTGGCTCTCAGGCTCCTCTCGGTCGCTGCGCTCTACTGGTTCCTCTACCAAGTCCTCAGGGCCATCGTCCTGGATGTGTCGTCAAGGGATGCCGGGTCAGCAAACGACGCTTCTCAGTGCTATAATCGAACCCGGGAGAGGTGAAGGCCATGATCGTAGGGTGGGCTACTGATGTGGGGCTTGTGCGCGACCACAACGAGGATGCGTGCTTCGCAGGCGACGGCTGCCTCGTCGTGGCCGACGGGATGGGCGGCCACAGGGCGGGGGAAGTCGCTGCAGAACTCGCGGTCAGGTCCGTGGCCAGCGCCTATCAGTCTAACCCAGGTTCGGCTGACGTACGGGAGTGCATCTTGCAGGCAAATCTCGAAGTGATGGGTCTCGCGGCCACGTCCCCTGCCTTGCAGGGCATGGGCACCACTCTCACAGTGGCGTTCATCCGTGGTCCATCTCTTGTCGTGGGGCACGTGGGGGATTCCCGGGCCTACGTGATTCGCGATGGTTCCATTACCCAGCTCACCCGGGATCATTCTGTCGTGGGCGAACTCCTGCGATGCGGGGCGCTCACTGAGAATGAAGCGAAGATCCATCCCCAGAGGCATGCCATTACCCGGGCGCTCGGCTTCACCGAGGACCTCGATGTGGACACCGCAAGCTTCGATCTGGTAGGCGGGGATGTGGTGGTGCTGTGCACGGATGGTCTCCACAACCTTGTAGAGCCGGACGAGATAGCCGGTTCGCTGGCGCCCGACCGGCACCCGCAGTCTGCATGTGCATCTCTTGTGGAGCTTGCACGCTCGAGGGGTGGATACGACAACGTCACCGTCGTGGCTGCCAGGGTTGACCAGGCTGACCTGCTCGAGGTGAAAAGCATGGTCCACATGGCTGGCGACCTCCCAGGGATAGAAGCCTGCGGGGACTTGGGGATCGAATGAGGTCTTATTGGAGTGGCCGGGAGACCGAACGGTGCCTCCTGGGGATCGTGATGGCCATCGCCATCCTGAACGGCTCCTCCCTTGCGCTGGCGAGGCGGGGAACAGTCTTCGGGGCGGAAGTAGCAGTGGCCTTCACTGCGGTGGTCGCTTTCACTCTCGCGCACCTGTCACTCGGGCTGTCTAAATGCCGTGCGGACCAGGTTCTCCTGCCTCTTGCTGGGGCCGCGGCCGTCACAGGGCTTATGGTTGTTGTTCGCCTCAGGCCGGATCTCGGCCTGAGGCAGGTGGGCTTCATGTGGGCCGGGTGCGCGGCGATGGTTCTTGCTGCGGTCTGGTACCCACGATTGGTAACACAACACCGGGCTGAACTGGCATCCTGGACATCCCTGGCGCTGCTCGCGGCCACTTTGATCTTAGGGGCGGAGCGAGGCGGGGCACGCTCCTGGCTTGTCCTGGGTGGCCTCGGGTTCCAGCCTTCGGAGTTCGCGAAAGTCGCCGCAGTGTCGGTAGGGGCGCATGCGCTATCGGGGCTTCCAAGTGCGGACCCCCGGGAAGTCCGGCGGAGCCCCATCCGGGAGGTGTGGAGCTCCGCGAACGTGCGCAGGATGGCCTACGCCTGGGGCGGAATGCTGGCCCTCATCGCTGCGCAGCGCGATGTCGGAACTGCGGCGGTCATCTACGTTGCGTGCCTAGCAATGGTCTACGCAGCCACAGGCAACCGGTGGCTGGTTGGAGGTATGACGTTCGTGGGAGTGACGGGCGTCATCCTAGCTTGGGTGGCCTTCGGGCACGTTCGCGCGAGGTTCGGGTCGTGGCTCAATCCGTGGGCTGACCCTTCAGGTTCCGGGTACCAGGTTCTGCAGGCTCTCTTCTCACTTGCGGGCGGGGGGATCCTCGGGCGGGGCCTGGGCATGGGCGAACCCGGCCTGATTCCGGCGGCTGTCACTGACATGACCTTCGCGGCGGCGGCAGAGGAACTGGGCCTGGTTGGCTCGGCCGGGTTCATATCCATCTATGCGCTTCTTGTCAGCCGGGGGCTTTCCATAGCGATGCGCTCGGGCTCGCGGGTCCTTGCCCTTGCCTCAGTAGGGGCTGCGACACTCATAGGAAGTCAGACGTTCATTATTGTAGGCGGCAATCTAGGGCTTCTGCCGCTCACGGGAGTGACACTCCCGCTGGTGAGCTACGGTGGGAGTTCCATGATCACCACAATGCTTCTCCTCGGGATCATCCTGGCGGCGAGCGCCCGGAGGCCACAGAACTGGCCGGGCGGATGGGAGGCACACGGCGGAGCCGGGGGTGGGGGCCAGTGAACCGGCGCATTGCCAGGCTGACACTGGGCTGGCTTCTGGGTTGTGCGGTGCTGGCACTCGGGACCACGTACTACCAAGCCGTCGTGTCGGAAAGGCTGGCGGGACACACCCTCAACCCGAGGCTTGCCAGGGTGGAGGCCAGGGTGAGGAGGGGTGACATCCTGGACCGCAACGGCAAGACAATCGCCCGGTCTGCTGGGCCAGGCGTGGGGAACCGGGAGTACGTTGGCCCGCAGTCCCTCGCCCCTCTCGTCGGCTACTCCCACCCCAGGTTCGGAAAATCGGGCCTGGAGGCCGCATACGATTCATGGCTGCTTGGCACGCTTGGGAACCCCACTCGCTCCGGGTTGGCTGCGACGCTGGTGGGTCAGGGAGGGGAAGGGAACACCATTCGCCTCACAATTGACCTGGACGTGCAGGAGGCGTGCGAGAGAGCGCTGTCCGGTCGGAGGGGCGCCGCAGTGGCACTCGATGCCACCACCGGTGAGGTGCTGGCGGCAGCGAGCAGCCCGGGGTTTGACCCCGGTAACCTGGACAGCACATGGGAGTGGGTGTCAACGAGGGCAGACAGCCCGCTGCTCTCGAGAGTGACCCGGGGCCTATACCCACCTGGTTCAACGATCAAGATAGCGGTGGCCGCGGTGGCCGCGGACACCGGTGCGGTGAGGCGCGGGGAGTGGTTCGAGTGTGACGGGCAGATCCGGGCGGGTGGCACCATGATATCTGAGCCCTCCGGGGCTCACGGGTTCGTGGACCTGACAACGTCCATCGCAGTCTCCTGCAACACCACTTTTGTCAAACTGGCCCTGCGGATGGGGCAGAAACTTCTTCAAGGTCTCGACCGTTTCTTCCTCTCCAGCCCAGTGCCGTTCGATGTTTCGACGGCCGCGGGCAGCCTCAAACCAGACGCGGAGGCGTCCGGGGATCTCTTGGGGCAGCTCGCCATCGGGCAAGGGGATCTTGTGGTGACCCCGCTGCATATGGCGGTCATCGCGGCAGCTGTGGCCAACGATGGGGTGATGATGAGACCCCGTCTTGTGACGGAGATACTCAGGCCGGACGGGGCGGCTATCGTCAGAACCGTTCCCCGGTCCCTTGGGATTCCGATGAGCATTTCCGCTGCGCGCGCCGTCGGCGACGGCATGCTCGCTGCGGTCAGCAGAGGAACTGCTCGAGCGGCCGCAGTCTCCGGGTTCGAGATTGCTGGGAAAACAGGCACGGCGCAGAACCCCCACGGGCCCCCCCACGCATGGTTTACGGGGTACGGGGCGTCAGGGGGAAAGCGCGTCGCGGTGGCAGTGGTGCTCGAAAACGCCGGCCCCGGTGGAACCTATGCGGCTCCGGCCGGAGCGGCGATCTTGAGAGAGGCTCTAGGAGGGAGGTGAGCAAGTGACCGGAGGTCTTCTCGGACGCCGTTACTATCTTCTGGAAACCGTGGGCGAGGGCGGCATGGCCATCGTGTACCGTGCCCGCGACACCCTTCTCAATAGGATCGTGGCAGTGAAGGTGCTCAGAGCCCAGTACGCCTCGGATGAGGAGTTCCGTGAGAGGTTCCGGCGAGAGGCGCAGAGTGCTGCAGGTCTGTCTCATCCGAGCATTGTGAATGTGTATGATGTGGGAGAGGACGAAGGCTCCAACTACATCGTCATGGAATGGGTGCGCGGCGAGACGCTCTACGACGTCATCCGGCGAGAGGGGGCGCTTCCCGTCGACCGGGCGGTGGGGTATGGGCTGCAGATACTGGATGCTCTGGAGCACGCTCACCAGAACGGCATCATTCACAGAGATGTGAAACCCCACAACATCCTGGTGACGGCAGATGGCCGGGTGAAGGTTGCGGATTTCGGAATCGCCCATGCGGTTTCTGCCACCGGCCTGACCGAGGCCGGGACAGTACTGGGTACGGTGAACTACACCTCACCCGAGCAGGCGCGCGGCGAGGCCGCAACGGCCGCGTCTGACCTCTACTCCCTAGGGGTGGTCATGTATGAGATGCTTACAGGAAGGCTGCCTTTCCAGGGTGATACAGCAGTGGCCGTGGCCCTCAAGCACATACATGAGCGCCCCGTTCCGCCAGGGGCGATCAACCCCGCAGTGCCAAAGCAGCTCGAGCGGGCAGTGCTGCGCGCACTCGACAAGAACCCAAGGAACAGGTGGGCCAGTGCGCGTGCGTTCAAGTTCGCACTTCTCAGGGCAGGCACTGTGGGTGATGGGAACAGCAGGCTGCGCGATGAGAAGCCGTCCCTCGAAGGGCGCACTGGAGAGGGACCCGATGACCTGAATATCACAAGACCTTTCGGCAGCGCGGGGGAGGCAACGAACTTGAAACCTCAGAATCCCGCCGGCGCGAAGTCAGGCAGGCAGGTGCGAGTTCTGGCCGCGGTCGTGGTGGCCCTGGTGCT
This sequence comes from Bacillota bacterium, assembly GCA_024655925.1. Lineage (NCBI taxonomy): Bacteria > Bacillati > Bacillota > Bacillota bacterium. The sequence goes on from JANLFS010000015.1 coordinate 34,326, forward strand.
CATCTCGGCGACCTTGGCCTTCGCCCTTCGGGCCTTCCAGGACTGGATCAACGTAGAAGAAGTGACCGTGCCGGACATCGTGGGCAGGACTCTGCCTGAGGCTGAGAGCCTAATGAGGCAGAACCACCTCAGACTGGATTCGTCTGTGAAGCGTTATGATGACCTGGTAGAGTACAACCGAGTCATAGAACAGGACCCCCCTGCGGGGACGAAACGGAAGATCAACTCCACGGTGCGTGCGGTGATTAGCCTCGGGCGTGAGATGGTCACAGTTCCGGACCTGTTCAACGATACTCTACGAGAGGGCCAGCTAGAACTGGAACGGGCACAACTGGTCTTTGGCGAGCAGGATACCGGGTTCCACCAGGACGTTGCGGCCGGGCGAGTCATATCCCAGGTGCCCGAGGCCGGAACCTACGTGCCCAAAGGCACGCGGGTGGATGTTACGGTCTCCTCCGGGCCTCCTCCTCCGCCCAGTGAGGTGCCTCTCGTGATCGGACTCAGTCTCGAGAGAGCCAGAGAACGCCTGGCGGAAGCGGGTTTCACTGTAGGGGAGGTTACC
>JANLFS010000015.1:34897-37865 GCA_024655925.1 Bacillota bacterium
TTACCTCCAGATTCAACCTCTTCTATGAGGAGGGCGCCGTGGTCGAGCAGACGCCGCCGCCCTACTCCACGGCCTCAGGGGGCACCCCGGTGGACTTGGTTCTCGCGTCGAGATCCTTCGGGGCCGGTGGTGGGGTGGACGATACCTCTCCCAGGAGGTTCGTCGTCTCGTATCAGGTGCAGCCCGGACCAGAAGCTCAGGAGATCGTGATCAAAGTCGTCGATATCTACGGGGAGCGCATCAGCTACGGCCCGAAATCCCACAGGCCTGGTGACTCCATTGAGCACACGGTTGAGGTGCACGGGCGAGGAAAGATCGAGGTGTGGGCGGACGGGAGACTCATCAGAGTTCAGAACACCTGAGCAAGGTAGGGTTGTACGGATATCCGGGGGCCTGTGCTGGGTGCTGGTGACCGCTGGCACCTTGGTTTGCACTGCCCGGGGGAAGGTCAAGAAGAGCGAAGCCGGGGTGATGGTCGGCGACAGAGTGATCGTGTCACAAGCAGACCATGGAGGTGTGGTGGAGGAGGTTCTACCCCGTGTAAACCAGCTCACCAGGCCCTACGTCGCCAATGTCGACCAGGCCATCGTTGTCACATCTGTAGTCCGTCCGGAGCCTAACCTCTTCCTGCTTGATCGCATCCTGGTTCAGGTCGAGCATGTCGGCCTGGATGTCGTTGTCTGCGTGACCAAGATCGATCTCGCGAAGCCTTCCGACTACCGCGGGATCGGGGAGACCTATACCGCCGTGGGTTATCCTGTGATCACAACGAGCACGGTCACCCGGACGGGTGTCAGAACGCTCGCGGGGGTGTTGCGCGACAAGACATCCGTGTTTGCCGGCCCATCAGGGGCAGGTAAGTCTGCGCTGTTGAACATGGTCCAGCCGGGGCACAACCTCGTGGAAGGGGACGTGAGCCGCAAGATTGGACGCGGCAGGCACACCACGCGCGAAGTCCGTCTCATCCAGCTGGACACAGGGGGGTTCGTAGCTGACACTCCCGGGTTCTCCGCCCTGGACATCGATTTCCTGAAACCCGAGGAGCTTGCCTTCACGTTTCCCGACATTCGTGCCGCGGAAACGGGGTGCCGGTTCGCAGGATGCATGCACGACGCAGAGCCGGGCTGTGCTGTGAAGGCTGCAGTGGAGGAAGGCAGAGTGCCCCGGGTGCGGTACGAGAATTATCTTCGCTTCCTGGCTGAGCTGCGGGAGGCGGAGAGAAGACAGTACAGATGAGATAGGCAGGTGCTCCCCTTGATCAAGATCGCTCCGTCGATTCTTGCAGCGGATTTCGGCCACCTCGGACGGGACCTCGGCCGGATTGCGTCCGCGGACATGGTACACATCGACGTCATGGATGGGAGATTCGTGCCCAACATATCAATGGGCCAGCCGGTGGTGGCAGCGGTGCGCAAGTACACCCGCCTCCCTCTGGACGTGCACCTCATGATAGTCCGCCCTGAAGATCACATAGAGGCCTTCGCCCAGGCTGGTGCGGACGGCATAACCGTGCACGTGGAAGCCACACACCACCTTCACAGGCTGCTCGGGCAGATCAAGTCGGCTGGAGCCAGGGCAGGGGTCGCTCTGAACCCCGCGACCCCGGTGTCTGCCATCGAGAACGTGCTGGATCTCACAGATCTCGTGTTGGTGATGACAGTGAACCCCGGGTTCGGCGGCCAAGAGTTCATCCCCGGCTCGCTTCGGAAGGTAGAAGCCGTGGCGGCGATGGTGAGGCAAGTAGGGCGGAACATAGATGTCCAGGTGGACGGGGGGATCTCCGCAGCCACCGCTCCTGCTGTGGCCCGCGCCGGGGCGAATGTCCTGGTGGCAGGGTCTTTCGTTTTCGGTGCGAAAGACCCGAGCGAGGCCATAGTGTCGTTGAGGCGGGCGGAGGGGTGAGATTCGGGCCCGCTCACAGACGGGGGTCGCCCGGGCCTCCGTCAAGCAGAGGCGGCCTCCTTGTCTGTCCCGCAAACCAGTCTGACGCTCTGGACCAGGTGTGCTGCTCCTCTCCCTTCGGCTCGTCAGAGTACCGGTAGTCCTGCTTTCGGAAGTACTCCCGGAAGCCTTCCTGCAACTTGTCGAGGCGCCCGACGGCATCCTCTGCGAGGAAGGTCGCGGCTGGGTGGGAAGCATGGCCAAGCGCCGTCCTCAGGTGCGGAAGACACAGGCCGTCCGATTGACCGAGCAGGTTCCGGGTTTCCTCATCCTCCAGCATTCTCGATAGACAGGTGCATGCGTAGATCTCCACTTCCTCGATCCTTCGGCATACTGGGCAGGGACGTCTGGGACTAAGACCTTTGATCGCCTTCTCCAAGGGGCTTTTCGTGCCGTGACGCATCCAGTGCAAGAGCCTCCCGAGCCGCGACCCGCGACGTGCGCGGAGCTGTGCGGCGTCAGCTGCAGCGTCCAGGACTTCCTGCATCCTCCTGAGCTCCGCGGCCACAAGGAATTCATAAGTTACACTCAGCCGCTTTCCCGCTACCTTGGCGACTTCCCATGCGTGGTAAGGACAGAACCCGCCTTCCGCCAGGTCTACAAGCATTGCGGCCTCGCTGTACGTCTCTATCACAAACCAGCGGTAGAGAGTGTCCAAGGCTCGCTGTGTGACGCCGCAGACTGGACATCCCGGTTCCATCATGGCCTCTCTCAATTCGTACTCAGTCACAGCTGCACACCCCTCTTGCGCGTCACTGGGCGGGCCCGAGCATTGGTCCCGGACCGACCGCGGAAACATAAAGACTCCTACCTAAGGTTTAAGTAGGAGTCATTAGCCCGTGGGCCCTGGGCGGAAACTCATCGTGCGAACTCCATCGCAACTCCCATTATATGCGAACCAATGTGTCTAGGCCAGTGGCGGTGGACAAGCGGGCTGGGGAGGGCGACTTCCCCTGAACAGAGTACCCTGTTGGTTGTCTCGCCGCTTCAGAGAGATCCCGGGGAGGGTTGGAGAAGCCAACCCTCC
>JANLFS010000016.1:0-17827 GCA_024655925.1 Bacillota bacterium
CGCTGGGCAGGTGGCTGTGGGCGCAGTGATGCTGAACCGCGTCAGGAGCGGCCGTTTCCCGAACACTCTCTCGGGAGTCGTGTTCCAGCCGCACGCCCTGGAGTCCGTCACAAATGGCCTCGTGTGGCGTCGCACCCCCAGCAGCGCTGCCTACAGCGCGGCACGGGACGCGGTGAATGGGTGGGACCCGACCTACGGCAGCATATTCTTCTGGAACCCCGCAAGACCGGTCAACCCGTGGATCTGGACGCGCCGGATTGTTGTCAGGATCGGACAGCATGTTTTCGCGAGATAGTAGAGCCGAAAAGGGGGCGGTCAAGTGTCAAGTAGGCGAGTCGCATGGGTGGCCATCGCCCTTGTGGGTGTGACCATCGGCAGCGTATGCCTGCACGAGGCGAGTGCGCAGCGACGCGCGGGTGACGTGGGGCTGCTTGCGAGAGTGGTGGCGGCGGAGGCAGAAGGTGAGCCCTACCAGGGCATGGTGGCTGTGGCGGCCGTCCTGTTGAACAGGGTGGAGAGCGCCAAGTTCCCCAACACCATTAACGGGGTTGTCTTCCAACCTCAGGCGTTCGAGTCGGTGTCCAATGGGCTCATATGGCAGCGATCCCCGAGCCAGCAGGCGATATCCGCGGCACGCGACGCGGTGAACGGTATGGATCCCACCTACGGATGCCTGTTTTTCTGGAATCCGTCGAAGCCCGTGAGCCGGTGGATGTGGAGCCGGTCCATTACGACGAGGATAGGCAAACACGTGTTTGCCAGATAGGGGCGGACAAAGAACTGAAAGGGGAAAACCCGAATGACCGAAGAAGTCGATATCACTCAGGACACGGGCGGAGAGGACAGGAGGGCGAGGACCGCCCGGAACCTCACATACCTCTTGGGGGTTCTGGTCTTGGCAGGAAGCCTCGTGTTCGGGTACTCCCAGTTCGCGGCGAGGCGCCGGCTGGAAGTCCTTGTGAACAACCAGTACTACCATTCCTTCTTCGACCTGGTGGGGAACGTGGACAACGTGCGAGTTGCGTTGAGCAAGAGCCTTGCATCAGGGTCTCCGAGGCTCAGGGTGGGCGCGCTCTCCGACGTGTGGAGGGAGGCCAGCAATGCCCAGGCTAACTTGAACAATCTCCCGGTGTCGAACAGGGTGTTAATGCAGGCGTCCAACTTCCTAACCCAGGTTGGTGACTTTGCCTTTGTCACAGCAAGGAAACTTGCGGACCAGAGGGCCATGACACAGCAAGACTGGGAGAGGCTCGCCGAGATGAAGGAGCAGTCAGAGGAGCTTGCAGTGAGCCTGGGAAAGATGGAGGAGGAGGCTGCGGCGGGGCGAGTCCGTTGGCTGGAGGTGGCCAGACGCGCGAACGCCCAGGCCCGTGAAGATGGAAACCGGCAGGCTGGAGACGCCATAAATGACGGGTTTGCCAACGTAGACGAACAAGTCCAGCACTTCCCAACGCTCATCTACGATGGGCCGTTCTCAGACCACGTGGAGCAGAGGGAACCTGTGGGAGTCACAGGTTCGCCGATCACGGGTGAGCAAGCGAAGGAGGTGGCGAGACGGTTCGTCCCGTTCGACGCGTCTCGGCACACGGCCACCGTGGAGGAGGACGTGAGAGGAAGAATCCCCGCCTACAGGATCCGACTTGACGCACCCCGAGGCTCCAACGCCCCCGACGCAGTGGTTGACGTGTCCAAGACCGGCGGGCATGTGGTGCTCATGACCGTGGCAAGAGACGTAGGCAACAAGAAGCTCGACCTCAAGACCGCAGTCACCCGGGCAAACGAGTTCCTCGCACAGAGGGGTAAGCCCGCGATGAGCCCCACCTATGCCTCAGAAGTGGGTGGGGTGGCGGTCATCCCGTTCGTCTATACCCAAGACATACCACAAGGCAAGGTGCTTGTATACCCGGACTTGGTGAAAGTCAAGGTGGGGCTGGACACTGGGGACATTATGGCCTATGAAGCTCTGGGTTACCTGATGTCGCACCGCGACAGGCGTTTGCCGAGGCCGGAGATAACCGCTGAGGAGGCCCGGGAGCTTCTCAGCCCCGCACTGGAGGTCCAGGGACCGGCCCGACTGGCCGTGATCCCCGTGGAGACCGTGGACCCCAACGAGGTGTTCTGCTGGGAGTTCCGAGCTACCGCCTTCGGGGAGGACTTCGTGGTCTACATCAACGCAGAGACTGGCCAGGAGGAGAAGGTCCTGCAGATCATATCGACACCTGAGGGCAGCCTCACGATGTAGTTGGCCTCTCGGGGCGTGGGGTGGAAGCAGGGATAGGGGACGGGCCCGTGGCTCGCCCCCTTTGTTAGTTGCCTGACAGCCCAGGCATGTTCCAAGGGAAGCGGACGACAATGTAGAACTAAAAGTCAGATGTGCCAGAGGAGCGGGTGACGCGGCACGCAGCAAAGGAGAGATGTGCCTTGGTGGAGCACTACTTCACTCCCGGACCTACCTCGCGGCACGACCCACGCCGGATTCACTACCGGTACCGCGGCGCAGATCTCGTCTTTCTTACCGACGCCGGGGTGTTCTCCAGGAACAAGATAGATAGGGGGACGGACCTCCTTCTGGAAGCAGTCCATGTTGCTGCGGGTGAGTCTTTCCTGGATCTGGGGTGCGGATACGGTGTGGTGGGTATCGCCGTTGCCGCAACGAACCCGGAGGTCTCAGTCACTATGGTGGACGTGAACGAGCGTGCGTGCGAACTCGCACGGGTGAACGCCAGGCTCAACCTGGTTCCCGGGGTGTCTGTCGTGTGTGGGGACGGGCTTGGGGTGTTTGGGGACCTGAAGTTCGACTGCATAGCGACGAACCCTCCTATCAGAGCGGGGAAGACCGTGGTCCACAGGCTGATCACCGAGGCCCGCGACCACCTCAATCCGGGAGGAAGGTTTTATCTGGTGGTTCGTACCAAACAGGGGGCGAGGTCAGTGCGAGCATTCGTTGAGGCGTCTTTCGGGGAGACTGACGAACCCGAGATAGGCGGGGGTTATCGCGTGATCAGGGCACGTGCGTAGAGGGAATCTGACCGCCCCGGGCGGCATATCCTCTTTTGGGTCCCGTTCCATGACACCTACAAAAGGGACCGGTGGGGGATGCCGGAGTGAGACGAGTGACCTTCATCCTGATCGTGTCCCAGCGGGCGGCGGCCCTTTTTGTCCTGGCTGTCCTTGTTGGAGCTACCGCCTATTATGCTGGCAAGGCAGCGGTCATGACCCTTGCCCCTCTGAGGGATCTGGTCTCGGGCCGGACCATTGTGATCGATCCGGGCCATGGAGGACCGGACGCTGGGGCTCGAGGGAAGAACGGCGCCGTAGAGAAGGACATAAACCTCCACATTGCACAGGAGCTGAAGGTCATTCTGAACCGCGTCGCAGTCCACACCATGATGACCAGAGAAGGGGACCATGATCTGATCCAGGATGGTGAAGATATCTCTGGTTCACGTAAGCGGGAGGAGCTCCGCCGCAGAGCTGACCTGGCCAATTCCACACAGGCGGACCTGTTCATAAGCATCCACGCCAACAGCTTTCCGGAGCCGCAGTGGTCAGGGGCCCAGGTGTTCTACAACCCCCGCTCCGAGGAGAGCCGGATCCTGGCTGAGCACATCCAGACGGAGTTGGTGCGCAGGCTAGGTCCGAACACACGGCGTGCAAGGCCTGCGGATTTGTACGTCCTCCGACAGGTGAAGGTGCCTGCGGCCCTGGTGGAGGTGGGGTTCCTTTCAAACCCCCGGGAGGAGCGGCTTCTGTTGGATGCCGAATACAGAGTCCGGGTTGCCGACGCAATATACCACGGAATCGTCTCATATTTCCTTGCCCGGAGCAGGCAGGAGAAGCACGCTACTGAGGATGACTGGGGGCTGGTGAGGAAAGTCGCTGTTGCTCCGCCGGACTCCGCGCAGGTCTCGCCCAAGACACCGGACGACATGGTGCTCTACTTCGGAGGGCCCACGAACTTCGAGGACTCGCTGATGCCGGAGATAAGGACTGTCCCAGGACTCAGCACCCGGAGCCGCACTGACGTCCTCCGTGCCATCATGGAAGGGCTAATCTTCGGCCCGGGCACAGACAGCATACTGCAGCCGACCATACCGAAAGGAACGGTCCTGAGAGGTGTGCGGTTGGAAGGCGACATTGCGATCGTCGACCTCTCGGCGGAATTCGTCACCAATCACTGGGGAGGCAGCCGGTGCGAGGAGATTACGGTCTACTCCATTGTGAACAGCCTCACCGAGCTGGGTTACGTGAAGAAGGTCAAGCTCCTGGTAGAAGGAAGGGCCTTGACGACCATATCCGGACACCTGGCAATCGAGGGGCCTCTTGAGAGGGACCTGAGTATCGTGGATTTCCGGACGTAGTGAAAGGACATGAGACAGGCCGTGAAGAATAGCTACCCACGGGCCAACAGAAGACAATCCCGCCCGCAGTGGAGGTCGCAGCCTGTGGAACTGACCGTAGCCGGGGGAGCACGCCTCTCTGGGGCTGTCAGGGTGAGTGGCAGCAAGAACGCCGCCCTTGCTCTGATGGCAGGGGCGCTCCTCGCAGAAGGTGAGACTGTGCTGGAGAACGTCCCAGATATCGGGGACGTGGCGGTCATGTCCAGGATACTCCAAGAGATGGGTGTGGCGGCAAAGCCAGCAGGCCCGCGCACTATGAGGATACGGCCGCACCGCACTATACATCCCGAGGCTCCCTACGAGCTGTCGAAGATGCTCCGGGCATCAAGCCTCCTCATCGGACCCACTCTTGGGAGGTGGGGCCGAGTCCGAGTGGCCATGCCGGGAGGGGATCAGATAGGGTCCCGACCCATGGACCTCCACATAAAGGGGTTTCGTGCTCTCGGCGCCGTGGTTGAGGTGGAACATGGGTACATCTCTGCGAGGGCAGACCGCTTGACCGGTGCCCGAGTGTATCTCGACTTTCCAAGCGTGGGGGCAACCGAAAACATAATGATGACGGCGTGCCGTGCTCGCGGGACAAGTACGATCGAGAACGCGGCGAAAGAGCCAGAAGTCGTCGATCTGGCAAACTTCCTCAACCTCGCGGGGGCCAACATCCGGGGAGCGGGAACGGACGTTATCCGGGTGGAGGGGGTCGAATCACTGTCGGCAGTCTCATACTTCGTCATCCCGGATCGGATCGAGGCAGCCACCTACCTTGCCGCGGGCATAGTCACCCGTGGGCAGGTAAGGGTCGACGACGTGATCCCGACGCACCTGGATTCGGTTCTCTCCAAGTTCGCGGAGGTTGGAGCGGACGTCCGGGTAGGTGAGGACTGGGTGGAAGTCCAGATGAGCGGGCCCCCGAAGCCGTGTGATACCAAGACTATGCCGTACCCAGGGTTCCCTACTGATGTCCAGCCCCAGCTTACAGCGGCACTCTCAGTGGCATCAGGCGTGAGCGTGATCACGGAGTCGGTCTTCGAAAGCCGCTTCTTGCACGTGGACGAGCTCAAACGCATGGGTGCGACCATGCGCCTCGAAGGCAGGAGTGTGATCATAGAAGGGGTCCCGCGGCTGACCGGGGCGCGCGTCCGCGCCACCGACGTTCGAGCTGGCGCGTCGCTGGTTTTGGCTGGGCTGATGGCGGAGGGCGAAACCACCATATCGGGTGTCAACCACATCGACCGGGGCTACGAGAACATCTGCGGCAAACTGGCTTCACTGGGCGCACGGGTGGCCCGGTGCAACTCGTCGCGTGGAAACGCAGTGGGGACGGGCGATGAGTGAATCCTGTCTGCTGCGTAGCCCAAGGGTGGAGATGGACCTTGGCCGGCTGGCGGCGAATGTGAGGGCTGTGTCGTCACTGTGCAGCAAATACGGGATCGGCGTCGCGGCGGTCACCAAGTGTGTGTGCGCTCACCCAGCCGTGGTTCGCGTCATGGCAGAGAGTGGCCCAAGGTGGCTTGCGGATTCGAGGGTTGAGAACCTCCTTGCCGTCCGGTCGGCGGGTTTTGGGCTTCCGCTTCTGCTCTTGCGGGCTCCGAGCCGCAGCACTGTGCGAGCTGCGGTGGAGGTGGCGGACATCAGCCTCGAGTCCGAAGTTGAGACCGTTCAGGCAATCGGCAGGGAGGCAAGGTATTGCGGGGTCGAACACGGTGTGGTCCTCATGATAGATGTAGGGGACTTGCGCGAAGGTGTCTGGCCGGATAAGGCTGCGGAGACTGCACGAGCAATGGACTCAGTTGAAGGAGTGCGGGTCATGGGGATCGGCACGAACCACGCCTGTTACGGGGGCGTGGTCCCCTCCGTCGAAAACATGCAGGTCCTTATGGATACCGCGGCTGAGGTCGAGCAGGCGATCGGGAGGCCCCTCGAGATCATATCCGGCGGCAATAGCTCCGCCCTATCAATGCTTGAACAAGGACTGATGCCTTCGGGAGTCAACCAGCTCCGAGTGGGGGAGAGTATCCTGGTGGGACGGTACGTCACAGACAGATCCCCAATTCCCGGGCTGCACCAGGACGCTTTCACTCTGGTTGGAGAGGTGATAGAACTCAGGCGAAAGCCGTCCGTTCCCATAGGCCAGCGTGCCCAAGATGCCTTTGGAAACGAGCCGGAGTTCGGGGATCGTGGCTGGATGACGAGGGCGATCCTGGACATGGGCAGGCAAGATGTGATGGTAGAGGGGATTGAGCCGGTAGATCAGTGTGTGCACGTCCTGGGGGCGTCCAGCGATCACCTTATTTTGGATGTGACGAAATGTAAGGGCTTGAGGGTTGGAGACGAAGTGAGATTCTCGCTCTCCTACGGTGCTTTGCTTTCGGCCATGACTTCTCCTTATGTGGCAAAAGTGGTGTCTGGGAGGTATTGTCGTGGGTGAACTAGTCTTGGCTGCGCTTGCCCCTCACCCTCCCATCATCATCTCTGAGATAGGGAAAGGGGAGACTGAACGCGCCGAGAGGACGGTCCGGGCCATGCGCGCCCTCGCAGGGCGGCTGGAGAAGGCCAAGCCGGACACGGTCATAATCATCTCCCCCCACGCTCCAGTGTTCCGGGACGCTGTCGCGATCATGGGCTTCCCGCATGTAGGTGGGAGCTTTCACCAATTCGGCTCAAAGATGAGGCTGGATTTCTCCAACGACCTCGAGCTCGCGCACGCAATTGCCGCCCGGTCGCGCGAATCAGGCCTTCCGGCCGTGATTCTGGACGAGGCGGGCGCCCGCAGGAACCGGGTGCCAAGGGAACTGGACCATGGAGTCTTGGTCCCAGCGTATTTCCTTGCAGGGGACTCTCCGAGGTTCCGGCTGGTTCCAATGTCCATGGGGCTGGGCACTCCGGACGAACTCTACAGGTTCGGCATGTCCATTGCGCGGGCGGTCGCGGATGTCGACCGGAGAGTAGCCCTGATTGCCTCAGGGGACCTCTCCCACCGGCTTACCAGGGACGCCCCGGCGGGTTATGATCCCCGCGGCCAGGAGTTCGACGAACAGGTCGTGGCGGCGCTTGAGCGGAGGGACGCGGTTGCCGTCGCCGCGTTGGATGAATCCCTGGTATCAGCGGCCGGAGAATGTGGCCTGAGGCCGATCCTGATGCTGTTGGGTGCTCTAGATAGCCTGACGGTCCAGTCAGAGGTCATCTCCTACGAAGGGCCTTTCGGCGTCGGATACGCCGTGGCCGCCTTCCAACCGATGGGGGGGCCTCGCAGTGAATCTCTTCTTCCCGCCATCGAACGGGCACTGGGGCTCGTAGCCGAGGAACGCAGGAGGCATGAGTCAGCGGAAGTGGCCTTGGCCCGCGCAGCAGTGGAAGCTTATGTAAGGAACGGCCGAGTGGTGGAGGCTCCGAACCCTCTCCCGCAGGGTATGGAAGGGAGAGCCGGGGTCTTCTGCTCAATACACCGGGGCCGGGAGCTGCGCGGGTGCATCGGCACTACTTCGCCGACGCGTTCAAACATCGCAGAAGAGATCATAAGGAACGCTATAGCGGCCGCTACTGAAGACCCAAGGTTCGACCAAGTCCGCCCTTCCGAACTCCCGCAGCTCACCTACAAGGTGGACGTGCTCACTCCTGCCGAAAGAATCTCTGGACCAGAGGAACTGGATCCCAAGCGGTATGGGGTGATAGTTCGAAGAGGCGGCCGTGTTGGCCTGCTCCTCCCGGATCTCGAAGGCATCGATACCGTGGAGGAGCAGATTGCGATCGCCAGACGCAAGGCAGGAATAGGCCCGAACGAAGAGGTCGAACTCTCAAGGTTCGAGGTGGTAAGGCACGAGTAGGGAGGCTATGTACGCCCGAGTCGAGGGCGAACGGGGGATATGCGAGCTCTGCCCCAGGCGGTGCAGGATCGCAGAAGGAGGAAGGGGAGCATGCCGGACGAGAGGATTGGTAGGCGGGAAGGTCGTGGCCCTGGGCTATGGGGCGGTTACTTCAGCATCGATCGATCCCATCGAGAAGAAGCCGCTCTATCATTTCCACCCAGGCTGCGGGATACTCTCGATCGGGACGTTCGGCTGCAACCTCACGTGCAAGTTCTGCCAGAACTGGGAGATATCTCAGCGGGAAGCAGACCATGACAACATTTCGCCGGAAGACATAGCGAGGACCGCCTTGGCAAACCGGGGGCGGTCGGTCGGGGTAGCCTACACGTACTCCGAGCCCTTGGTGTGGTACGAGTTCGTGCTCGACTGCGCGAAACTCATCAGGCAGGCGGGGCTCGTCAATGTCCTGGTCACCAACGGGCAGATCAACCCGGAGCCTCTAGCCGAGTTGCTGCCGTACGTCGACGCTATGAACATCGACCTCAAGGCGTTTCGGGACGAATTCTACAGAAAGGTCTGCGGAGGGAGACTCGAGCCGGTGCTGGATACCATAAAAGCAGCGTTCGGCCGGTGTCACATCGAATTGACCACTCTGATCATCCCGGGCATGAACGATTCACCCGAGGAGATAGACGAGCTTGCGGCCTGGATCTGCTCGTTGTCGCCGGACATACCCCTGCACCTGTCGAGGTATTTCCCAAACTATGTGATGGATATTCCGCCCACCCCCGTCTCCACGCTCGTGAAGTGCAGAGAGGTCGCCAGCCGGCACCTGAGGTTCGTATACGTTGGGAACGCTGAGATCCCGGGAGGAAACGACACGGTCTGTCCCTCCTGTGGCGAGACACTCATCGAGAGGCGCGGATTCCTCTCTGTCCGGGTGTACCTCGATGGGACAGCCTGTCCGAAGTGTGGCGCGAGCATACCGGTGCGGAGGAATACTGATCTGTGCGCCGAATAGAGGAGGCCATAGGGCGGAAGGGCACGCCGCCGCGGTTGCACAGCTTGTTTCCAGGACGCGAGGGCGCGGGCCCGATCACAGTCTTGAAGGTGGGTGCTGCAATGAGTGAGGCCATGAGACTTCTCTACGATTCCGTGGGCAGGGGGCTGTCGGGCAAGGATCTGATCTCAGTCCACGATCTATCGCAGGATGAGGTCAAGAGGGTGATGGACCTCTCCGCTGTGCTTAAGGCAGAGCAGAAGGCAGGGGTGCCACACCCTATCCTGCGGGGCAAAACTCTCGCCATGATATTCCAGAAGCCGTCGACGAGGACGAGGGTATCCTTCGAGACCGCCATATGGCAATTGGGCGGGTACGGGCTGTTCCTCAACGCCAACGACCTTCAGCTTCGCCGCGGCGAGACTGTGTCCGATACGGCACGAGTCCTGTCGAGGTATGTTGATGGGATCATGATCCGCACATATGCCCACGCGGACGTGGTGGAACTGGCCGAGGGGGCGTCGGTGCCTGTCATCAACGGCCTTACGGACCTCCTCCATCCATGCCAGGCACTGGCCGACGTTTTCACTGTCTTCGAGTGGAAGGGCGACCCCAGAGGCAGGAAGCTGACATTCGTCGGCGACGGGAACAACGTTGCCCACTCATTGATGTTCACCTGTGCCAAGGTGGGGATGAGCGTGACCGTGGGGTGCCCTCCCGGGTACGAGCCTGATCCGGCAGTGCTCGACGCGGCCAGGAGCGACGCCAGAGCTACCGGAGCCGAAATAGAGGTGACCAACGATCCCGTCGAGGCAGTCCGGGAAGCAGATGTCCTGTATACTGATGTGTGGGCCAGCATGGGCCAGGAGGCGGAGCACGCGGAGAGGGTGGAGGCGATGAAACCCTATCAGCTCAACGCGGCGCTACTGTCCAAGGCAAAGCCCGACTGTATGGTGATGCACTGCCTTCCCGCTCACCGGGGCGAGGAGATAACCGACGAGGTTGCGGACGGCCCTCAGTCTGCCATCTGGGACGAGGCGGAAAACAGGATGCACGTGCAGAAGGCGATTTTGGCGCTTCTCATGAGCTGACCGGCCCAGAGATCTGGGCCGCCAAGGCCGGGCGCGGAAGAGTCCGCGCCTTTTCCATTTGGCACCCAATCGTGGAGCCCCACACCTTCCTCACCACAACTTACACAGCTCATATGCCCTTCTACCTGCAGGAACGTTAGATCCGAGATAGAATTCATATCCCGGAACAGGCAGTGACCCCGAATCGCAGCCTGATGTGATCGACAACAAGCTTGCCGGAAACGCGGTTCATGGCGAGAAAGGAGGTGCTCCCCCGAATTGCCCGAAAGCCCGCGCGGACGGCGCCAGACTACGTAGCCCGGTGGCGGAGACACCCATGAAGGCAACAAGGACACTTCCCGGGACCCGCCCCACACGCAGCACACTCCGAGCCACCTTACTCATTCGAAACGCAGCAGAACACGAAAAGTTCCCAGTAACGAAGCAGCACACGATGATCAAGGGGGAACAGACATGAAGAGACTCGCAGTGGTACTCGCGGCAGCGCTCATCGCATCGCTCGCAGTGCCTGTTTCAGCCGCCAACATGACCATCGGCGGCGCGCTCTCCAACGAGATGTGGTACGACTTCGAGGGAGGGCCCGGATCCAGCACCGCTCTGGAACTGAACCTGAACATGAGCCTCACGGGCGGTCAGGACATCAAGGCCGTCGTGGAGTTCGCCCCGATAGAGTGGGCGTTCGAGGCCCCGATGGGGTCCGCCGAGGCGGCGCCTGGCAACCTCCTGAGCCAACTCGCCATCAACAGAGCCTACCTGGAGGCAAGTGGCGCGTACTGGGCCGACGGACCTTCCGTCGTGACCAGGCTTGGTGACCTCGATATCGCGTACTCACCGTACGTCATGGTCACCAGTTCCGACCGGGCGGTCCACGACATCGAGGGCGGATCGATATCTGGCATAGTTGCCGGCCCCGTTCTGATCGACGGATTCTACGGCTGGGATTCTGACCGCGCCGTTCGCGGCATGCGGGCCAGAACTGAGGTTGCAGGAGTAGGAATTGACGGCACCGTCGCCAAAGTCGGCGAGGACGAAGTGGGCTACGCTGCTACACTCAGGATGACCCCTATGCAGAACGTGGCTGTGGAAGGAACCTACGCGGGCCAGACCAACGCTGAGGGTTCGGCCATAAGGGTTGGCGCCACCGTTGGGCTCCCGTTCAACATCACCGCCAACGCAGCATACAGGAGGACCGGCGAGGACTTCGCTCCTGTCTATGCTGACATGAGCGACAAAGGCCCTCTCTATGGCGAGGCAGGCGTGACTGCAGTGACAGCGGGCGTGGCCACCCGGATCGCGGCGTTCGACCTCTCTGCTGATGTCGAGCTTCTCGGAACCGGGAACGACGGCAACATCGACGATGAGCGCTCGGTTGGAGTCGGTGCGGCCACGGAATTCGCCGGGTTCGACTTCACAGCAGGCCATAAGGTAACCCAGGACCTGAACGAAGAGACTACCAGCCACAAGACCACCCTGGGTATCGGCATGGCCGAGCGGGAGATCCTCCCTGCCCTCAAGGTAGCTGCCAGCTACGACGTGACCATGATGGACTTCTCACCGACGAACCTGCACCACGTAGCGGAGGCCTCCATCACCTCCGACCTGGCAATGCTCAAGGGCATCAAGGTCTCCGGCCGCTACGACTCCGCTCCGGAGCCTGACGAGGACGGCAATGAGACCCCGAGGCGCGAGGCCAAGATCGAGTACACCGCGCCCAACGGCGTCAGGCTCGGCTACACCTGCAACGACCTCGGCACCAACAAGGTCTCGGCCGGCATGGAAGTCGCTTTCTAGAGGCCGTGCCCCGAGACTTGAGAACGGCACGACTCGAAAGAGAGAGGACCCGGGTTTGCCGGGTCCTCTCGTTCCATGTCATGCTGGGATCCTGAGTCTCTGTCCGACGAATATCGTTGTCGTTGTGAGGTTGTTTGCTGCCATTATGGCCTCGACTGTCGTTCCGAACCTGCGAGCGATCGCCCACAGAGTGTCCCCGGGTTGTACCACATACTCCCTGGGTGCTCCAGGTGGCTGAGCTGTGGGCGGAGCAGTGCCTCCGGGGATCCTGAGTCTCTGTCCGACGAATATGGTCGTAGTTGCGAGGTTGTTTGTGGCCATTATGGCCTCGACTGTCGTTCCGAACCTGCGGGCGATGGCCCACAGAGTGTCTCCGGGCTGCACCACGTAGTCGCGGCCCGTGGTTGGCGGGGGCGGCACAGGGGCAGCTGGTGCTCCTGGGATGACCAGGACCTGCCCAACGCGAAGGATGTCCGTTGTAAGGTTGTTAGCCGCCATGATAGCCTGGACTGTCGTCCCGAACCTTCTCGCGATGGCCCACAGAGTGTCCCCGGGTTGCACCACATATGTTCCCGGGGCCGGCGCCGGAGCGGGATCTCCTGCCCGGATGATCACAGGAGTGCCCACCGGAACCTGCGGGAAGAGCGACTCCACGTCCCAATTGTACATCCTGACACATCCGTTGGAGACAGCGTGTCCTATCGACTGCGGTTGGTTCGTGCCATGGATCCCGTGGCCCCGGGTGGTGAAAGCCATCCACCTGGTCCCAAACACCCCCCCCGGGTTTACCGCCTTGTTCAGCGTGGTCCAGTCCCCTGTGGGAGTGGGCGTTGCCGGCTTCCCCACCGCCACCGGGTAGCTCGCTATCTGGGCTCCTCCCCTCATGAGTGTTAGCCGCCTGCGCGCGAGGCTGATGTGTATCGAGACCCCCTGGCGCATGCCTGGACTACCGGCCATGCTCAGGTCGGATTCTCGGTCTGGTTCTGCTTTGGCCTCGGACTCAGCCTTGGCTTTGGGTGCGGGTCCGCTTGCGGACCCGCCGCCTGGGGGGGGGCCATCCCCAGCCTCTTGTTCGCTTGGCCCGGAGCCGTCTCGGGCCCCCGCCTGTGTGTCTGCACATGCCATCGCTTCCTCACACCCTGGTATCATAGGCAGAGGGAGGCCGTTGTCGAACAGCAGCCGCCAAGTCTCGGGATCCACAATCCCGGTCTCAGGAAGGCCCACGCTCGCCTGGAACTGCCTGACTGCATTCTCCGTCTCGGGCCCGAAGATGTTGTCCACCGCGCCAATGGGGAATCCTTTGTAGAATAGCTGCTCCTGGACATTGCCGACAGGGACGAGAACCATGCCCGGCCTCAGGATGAGCGGCCTGTTGTCAGTCAATAGTGATCACCACCTATGGGTTTTCTGTGCCATTATACGCGGAACAACGTGCTCCCGTTGAAGGATTAGGAGTGGGGTTGTGGAATAGTCAAAGGGACCAGGTGGGCGAAGAGCCACCGAAAGTATAGAAGGGGGTCATAATATGGCTGGGGTCAGACTTGAGCGGGTGACCAAGAAGTTCGGGAACGTTATCGCGGTGAATGAGGCGACCCTCGACATTCAGGACAAGGAGTTCCTGGTCCTAGTCGGGCCGTCTGGGTGCGGGAAGTCAACGACTCTACGAATGGTGGCAGGCCTTGAGGAGATCACCGACGGCAACATCTACATCGGGGACACTCTTGTCAACGACATCCCGCCGAAGGACCGTGACATCGCGATGGTCTTCCAGAACTACGCCCTCTACCCCCACATGGACGTCTACAACAACATGGCATTCGGGCTGAAGCTAAGGAGGTTTCCCCGTGCAGAGATCGACCGGAGGGTGAAGGAAGCCGCAAAGATCCTGGGGATCGAGAACCTTCTCGATCGAAAGCCCAAGGCTCTCTCGGGTGGCCAACGCCAGCGTGTGGCACTGGGCCGCGCCATTGTACGCGAACCGAAGGTGTTCCTCATGGACGAGCCGCTCTCCAACCTCGATGCGAAACTCCGTGTCCAGATGAGGGCGGAACTATCCAAACTCCACAACAGGTTGCAGACAACCGTAATCTACGTGACTCACGACCAGACTGAAGCGATGACGATGGGCGACCGTATCGTTGTTATGAAGGACGGCTTCATACAGCAGGTGGGGGCGCCCCTTGAGATATACGAGAAGCCCGACAACGTCTTCGTCGCAGGCTTCATAGGCAGCCCGGCAATGAATTTCATTCCTGCCGTGGTGCGCCAGGAAGGTGACCAATTCATCCTCGACTGCGAGAGCTTCACGATGCCGGTGCCGGGGGGCAGGTTTGGGGATATCGCCAAGTACCGGGACGAACGGGTCATCCTCGGCATCCGCCCCGAAGACATCGCGGACAGGGAGTTCGTAGTCAACCCGCCAGAGGATCGGGTAATCAACTGCCAGGTCGACGTCACAGAGCCAATGGGGTCCGAAGTCTATCTCTATCTCAGCACTGGACCTCACTCGATGGTCGGCCGGGTCAACGCGAGGACCCGCGCCCGCGACGGTGAACAGCATGCGGTGGTTATCAACATGGACAAAGCGCACCTCTTCGACCCCAAGACCGAGCGCGCCATCAGATAGTCAGGCAGCTGGTTTCGGCCGGGGCGATGAGCCCCGGCATCCCATTGTACGAAGATGCGGGAGTGTGGAGGAATTGAGCATTTCGGGACCGTATGTCATCGGTATCGACCTCGGGGGCACGAAGATCGCCACTGTTCTGACTGGAGGAGACCTCTCAGTTATCCAGAGGCTGGTCATCACGACCCGGCCGGAAGAAGGGTCCCGGGCCGTGCTGGACCGGATTGTCGACTCCGCCATGCAGGTCGCATCGTGCCTGCCGCGAGGAATCCAGGACGTAGACGCGGTGACGATCGGGTCGCCAGGTCCGGTGGACCCGACGGGGGAAGTCGTACTGGATGCGCCCAACCTCGGGTGGAAGTGCGTGCCGGCAGCCAGAATCGTTGGAGAAGCTCTCGGGCGGACAGTGTTCCTGGAAAACGACGCGAATCTGGCCGCGCTGGCTGAGAACCGACTCGGCGCCGGGCGCGGCACGTCGCACATGATCTACATCACTGTGAGCACGGGTATCGGGAGCGGCCTCATCCTGGGGGGTCAGCTTTACAGGGGATTCTCTGGATCCGCCGGTGAGCTGGGGCATGTTACGATGGTGAAGGACGGCCCCTTGTGTGGGTGCGGGAACCGCGGTTGCCTTGAAGCTGTGGCTTCCGGAACCGCCATAGGTAGAAGAGGGCAGGAGGTGGCGTGCCGTCCCACAGGGGAAGGGATCCTGCGCGCGGGTGGGGGAGATGCCTCTCGGGTCGATGCGTCCGTAGTGGCGGCAGCCGCTCGTGCAGGAGACCGTGCGGCCCTCGCCATATTGCACGACGCCTTCGAATATCTTGGAATTGCGGTCGCAAACGTGTTGAACTTGCTGAACCTCCAGATGGTGGTCGTAGGTGGCGGGGTGTCGCGCACTGGCGACATCCTGTTCGACACGGTGCGGGCCACCGTCTCTCTCAGGGCGTTCGCATACGCTGCGCGGGATGTCGCCATTGTGCCAGCGGCCCTCGGGGAGGACGTGGGCGCCCTTGGGGCAGCGTGCTACGCCCTCGACAAGGCGAGGAAATAGGGATATTCGGGGGGGGGACACCCTTGAGGAACTGGCTGGTCTACGCGGTCATTGCGGCAATGGCAGTCTGCGCGCCGGGGCGTGCTTCTGCGCAGGAACAGAACCTTTTCGAGGCCTGGGACCCCGAAGCCGACGACAACGGTCCGGGGTCGTACACCTACCCCACGAACCCCGCGTTTAGGCCGTTCACCGGGCTTTTCGACATCACCAGGTTCCGGGTCTCTTTCGATGACGCAAGTGTCTACTTCGAGACTACGTTCAGGGAGATGACCAACCCGTGGAATGCGCAGGAGGGTTTCAGCCATCAGCTCCTGAACATCTACATCGATACTGCTCCCAACGCAGGGCGCAGCGACACGCTGCGGGAAGGCGCTTGTGTGACGTTTGATCCAAGGTATGCGTGGGATGTGAACATAAGGATAATGGCATGGGGAGGGAGCCGGGTTTTCCTAGCCTCTGACGACGCGAAATCCGCTGGCAGAGCGGACGCCGTGATCGCGGAATTGCTCCCGGATGGCAGAACTATTCGCGCCACAGTGTCCCGGGAGGTCGTCGGTGAGCCCAAGGAGACTTGGAAGTACTATGTGCTGTCTGCATCGCAAGACGGGTATGGCCCCGATAACTTCCGACCGGTGATGGAGAGAGCGGGTCAGTGGGTTTTCGGGGGAGGCTCGGACCTGTACTCGAACCCGAATGTCATCGACATCCTGGCGCCCGAGTCCGGAGACTACACTCAGGCGCGCCAGCTCGGTTCGTGGAATGAGGCTGAACGGAGACTCGCAGTCTTGTACCCCGCGAATGTCGACCCGCGAGGTAGGACCTCGTTCATCCTCCTCGGTGTCGCCCTCGGCGTCATTCTGCTCCTTGCGGCGCTGGTTATCCTGCTGCCCAGGGCGCGCCGGGAGAGCTGATCAGGTTCTGGAGGCCGGCCATATGGGGGGTTGTGCATGATGAAAGCAGCTCTTACGTGGATGGTCATTGCAGGGGTGGCCCTGGCTGCGTCTTGGCCTGTCATCGCCGTGTCCGAGGCGGAGGACCGGGTCCTCGATGTGGTCTTCGTGCTGAACCTCGCCGGGGCACCCGGCCCGGCATCGGGGCTTTCAGCGCCGCCGTTGTACGAAGGGCTTATCGAGACTGCCCTCGCCCACCCGGAGCAGAAGTTCGTGTTCTCTGTAGCCGGCACTCTCGCCACATCGCTTCAGTGGACAAGCCCGAGGTTCATCAGGCTCCTCGCAAACGGAACGGCAAGAGGGCAGTTTCAGCTGGTAACGACACCCTATGCCCAGAACATCCTTTACTCCTCGGACCCGTGGGACAACCAGATACAGATGAGACTCGGGGCTCAGTCCGCGGAGAGGATTGCGGGAGAGGCCCCCACTGGGTTTTGGGACTCATCTGGCGCGTGGAAGCACGAGCTTCTTCCCGTCCTGAGCGGGTTCGGTTTCACCCATGTATTGCTCCCCGATGAGATTCTGTTGTCGGGCGGCGTGCCGCGGACCGACATTCACACTCCTGTCCGCACGTCGCGGCTCGGCCGGGAGTTGACCGTCTTCGCCATCGACACCGAGTTCGTGGCTGTAGTGGACCGGGCTATGACATCCGGAAACCCAGGCCCAGTCCTTGACTACCTCAGACGGAAGTACGACTCGGATACCCACGATACCTCAGTTGTGGTCTATGCACGCGACCTCGGGCTGCCGGGACCCGCTGTGTCCTGGTCGAACCTGGATACACTACTCGGGGCCATCGGCCGCGAGAAGTGGGTCCGACTGACCACTCTGGAGGAGAGGCTCAGGGCCGGAACACCCAGGACATATGTGGGGCAGTTGCCGGACGGGCAATCAGGGTGGCTCAGGGAGGCAGCAGCCGCCTCGGGGTTCGAGGACTGGTTCGAGTTCAACTCAAGATCCCCAGTTCTAGCTGACTATCGCCGGTTCTATGGGGAGATCCGGTCGAGGCTTGGGGCGGTTGAGGCCGGTATCACGGCGCGTGAGGCGGCAGGATCAGACGTGGTTGCCGCGCGCAAGCTTCTGGATCATGCACTCACTGTGTTCGCTGGCTATCAATA
>JANLFS010000016.1:17837-28259 GCA_024655925.1 Bacillota bacterium
CGTAGTGGGATGCAATGACTGCCATGCCGCAAGCGCTCCCGCCTGCGCCGCCCGGAGCTGGGGATATCGGGGACGCCCACTGGGAGATGGCTCGGGCGGCGCAGGCGGGAGCGCTTGCGGCATGGCAGTCATTGCATCCCACTACGTCGGTTTATGAAGAGGATATCAACAGAGACCGTGTCGTTGAGGTAGTGATCACCACGCCCGAGGACATGTACGTGCTGTCCCCCATCGGAGGCAAGCTCCTGTACTGGTTTGACCTCGAGAATGGGGAAGAGATCGTGGGAAGCGAGGTAGGCGTCCTCCCCGGTGAGCGGTTCGAGACGGAGTCCCAGGCTGTGGAGGGAGTTCGCGTCCGGGCGCTCCTGGATCTCTTGGGGGAGGGGGAGCACCTGCCTCTGGATGAGACTTATGAGACGAATATCGGGCGGGATTCGGTGACCTTCACCTACCGGTCCGGCGGCCGGACGATCCGCAAGACCATAACCCCGGTTGATCGAGGCCTTTCTGTTCGGTACTCGATACGAGAACGCGGGCGGGTCGTTTTCACTGTGAAGAATGGGTTCTCGCCAGACTACGCTACTCTCGCGCTAGGCGGGAGGGACGCTGTGGCGTATTACGACCCGGCCGGGGCCATCGCGTCTTCTCTACGGTCCGGCGACAGGTTCGGGCTTGTCAACGTGCTCTCGGGCACCCTCGTCTCGGTCGTGCTGTCGGCAGAGTCTTCTGAAACCATCTCCCCGTCGAAGGTCAGTTCCCAGGTAGCGTTTCTGGGGCGCGACATCGGTCTCGAATACCGCTTCGATATCGCATCTGGCCATGCAGCGGAGTTTGGGTTCAACATGGTCAGGGGCAAGGTGAGGCCTGACGCTCCGCCGGTTCTGGCCCTGGAAGCCGAGGATGGGGAATTCGCGGCCTTGGTCCCTTCGTACACCCGATC
Source organism: Bacillota bacterium (assembly GCA_024655925.1). Lineage (NCBI taxonomy): Bacteria > Bacillati > Bacillota > Bacillota bacterium. Next base: position 18,778 of record JANLFS010000016.1, read on the forward strand.
GGTTGTGACGAGGCAGTCTCTGGGCAGGTTCACTACAGGCACCGCGATGGTGGCTGAGGGGGAGGATCAGATGCGAGCTCCTCTCCCTGAAGGCAGTTTCGATCTCGTGGCAACTTCTTTCACAGGCAGGCGAACAGTCATCGACGATGTGTCACGCTACCTCGACGGGCATGGAAGACACGAGTTCTTTCCGAAAGTGGGTGATTCTGAAGTTGATCTCCGGGTGGGTTACGCCCGGGTGGGCCGGCCCTGGACGTTGATCATCATCGGCATCGCGCTCGTTCTCGCCTCGGCGAGCCTCGGGACTGTCTGGCTCCTTCGAAAGCTCAGACGCGAATAAATCACGGCGGTAGGCCAACTATAAGACTGCGGTGCCACATTGGGCCGCAGTCCTTTTTGCTTTTCGAGGAGGTCAAGATGCGCGTACTCGTGTTCAGCTGGGAGTATCCCCCGCGGGTGGTCGGAGGGCTTTCAAGGCACGTCCAAGAACTAGCGAAAGCCATGTCTGAGCTGGCGGAGATACATGTGGTGACGCAGGCCTCAGAGGGCCTCTCACCCGAAGAGGATGACGGCGGGGTGACGGTCCACCGCGTTCCGGTTGCGGGGCCCCATACGGACGACCTCGTCAAGTGGGCAATGCAGTTGTGCTTTGCGATGTTCGGACGGGCGGCAGGGCTCAGCGAGGCTCTCGGACCATTCGACATTGTCCACGCTCACGACTGGCTTGCCGCGTACGCCGGTGCCGGAGTCAAACACGGGCTCGGTGTCCCTCTGGTCTCCACCATCCACGCCACTGAGTGGGGCAGGAATTGGGGCCTCCACAACCCACTCCAGAGACAGATCAGTGACATCGAGTGGTATCTCTGTTACGAATCGTGGCGAGTGATCGTCTGTTCAAAGCACATGAAATCGGAGCTCATGGGCGTATTTGGTGTGCCGGAAGACAAGATCGAGGTTATCCCGAACGGAGTGTTTCCCGAGCAATTCAGAGAGGCTGACGTCGATATGTGGAGGGAGCGATACGCGGCCCCGGGTGAGGATGTCATCCTCTACGTGGGGAGGCTTGTCCATGAGAAGGGAGTCCATCTCCTAGTAGAGGCCATGCCCAAGATCCTGCAGTACTGGCCCGCTGCCAGGCTGATAATTGCAGGGCGTGGCCCTGCAGAGGGACACTTACGTGACCTTGGCAATCGCCTCGGGCTGGGTGGCAAGGTTTCCCTCGTCGGGTTCGTCTCTGACGAAGCGAGAAACGCCCTCTACCGGATGGCCCGGGTTGCCGTAGTGCCGAGCCTATATGAGCCTTTCGGCATCACTGCGTTGGAAGCCATGGCCGCGGGGACGCCTCTGGTGGTTGCGGACACCGGAGGACTGTCCGAGACAGTAGAACACTCGGTGAATGGGTGGAAGTTCTACTCGGGGAATTCGGGCTCACTTGCGGACGCAGTGCTTCACCTCTTGCATGAGCCGGCGACTGCCAAAGGCCTCGCGGAGGCAGCACTCCGTGCCATTGGGGATGTCTACGACTGGAAGAAGATCGCCCAGCGGACCATAGAAGTCTATGGCGAAGTGCTTCACAAGGCACGGCAGGCAAGGATGCAGGAACCAGTCCACGTTGGGTCTCCAGCGGCCGGGGAAACGAGGAGGTGGGCAATGCAGTGAAAGCTGTCATAATGGCTGGAGGCAAGGGGACCAGGCTGAGGCCGCTCACGTGCAACGTGCCCAAGCCGATGGTGCCGGTGGTGAACAGGCCGATGATGGAACACGTGGTAGACCTCCTGCTCGCCCACGGGTTCCGCGACTTGGGGTGCACGTTATGCTACATGCCCGAGGCGATTCAAAACCACTTCGGGGACGGTTCCGCTCTTGGGTGCAAGATCATCTACTCCGTTGAGGAAACGCCTCTCGGCACCGCCGGAAGCGTCCGGGCGCTCGGAGGTTTCCTCGATGGCACCTTCATCGTGGTAAGCGGGGACGCACTCACCGATATCGATCTTCAGGCAGCCGTGGAGTTCCACAAGTCAAAGGGGGCGGCGGCCACCCTCGTGTTGACCCGTGTTGCCACGCCGCTCGAGTATGGAGTGGTCATCGTGGACGACGGGGGCAGGGTGAAGAGGTTTCTCGAGAAGCCGTCCTGGGGAGAAGTCTTCAGCGACACCGTGAACACGGGGATCTATGTACTCGAGCCAGAAGTGATCTCTCTTGTGGATCCCAGCCGAGAGTTCGATTTCAGCAAGAACCTGTTTCCGCTTCTTCTCGAGAGGAGGTACCCTCTCTTCGGATACGTAGCCGAAGGTTACTGGTGCGACGTTGGGAACCTGGAACAGTACCGTCAGACTCATCAGGACATACTCACAGGGCGGGCGAGGGTGAGAGTGGGCGGAGTGCAGGTAGATGAGGGGGTTTGGCGGGAGGAAGGATCGGAGATCGAACCAGGAGTGAGGTTGATCCCGCCTGTCGTCATAGGAGCGGGGGCCGCAGTGCGCAAAGGTGCGCTCATTGGTGATTGCTCGGTGCTCGGACCGGAGTGTGTGGTCGCTGAAGACGCCTCCCTGCTCAAGACAGTCGTGTGGGCGGGCTCCTACATAGGCCGCGAGGCCGAACTCCGCGGGGCGATCCTGGGGCCTCGCACGAGCGTGAAGGGTCACGCCAGAGTGGACGAAGGGGCTGTGGTCGGCGCCGGTTGCTCTCTCGGGGAGAGGTCGCACGTGAAGTCCGGGGTGAAGATATGGCCCGATAAAGTGGTGGACCAGGGGGCCCAAGTCAATACGAGCCTGGTGTGGGGCCTCCACTGGTCGAGGAGGCTGTTCGGAACTCTGGGGGTGGCAGGCTTGTCCAATATTGAAGTCACCCCGGATTTCGCAGCCAGGCTGGGCGCCGCCCACGGGACGTGCATCGCCAGGCAGGGGGCGGTCGTGGTCTCGAGTGACCCCAGCCCAGCGTCCAGAATGATCAAGAGGGCCATGGCCTCCGGCCTCACCTCTGCTGGCCGGGACGTTCTTGACATCGGAGACGCCACGACCTCCATCGCGCGGTTCGCCATTCCTACTCTCGCCGCGGCTGCAGGAGTGCATGCGAGAGTCTCCCCCTACGATGCGTGTGCAACTCTCGTTGAGTTCCTGGATGAGCGGGGGATCAACATAGACCGGTCCACCGAACGGAAAGTGGAGAACGCTTTCCTCACTGAGGATTTCAAGCGGGCAACCTGCGACAAGGTGGGAGACGTCAGCACAGTCGCCGGCACGGCTGGCAGGTATCTCGACGCACTGATCCGGACGGTGAACGCTGACGTGATAAGGGCGAGAGGGTTCTCCCTGGTGTCTGGGTTCCATCGGGCAGGCCCGGCGGGAATTGTCCAGCACCTCCTGACCACGCTCGAGTGCTCTGTGGTCCATCGTCTCGATGGAACGGACTTCCTGGAAGCCCTCGGGGAGCTGTCCGCCCTCGTCGTGCAAAACCGGGCGGACATCGGGTTCCTGCTGGATCCCAACGCAGAGAGACTGACCCTCGTTGACGAACGGGGAGAGGCGCTTTCAGCGGAGGACCTCCTTGCCCTTGTCTGCACGGGGATCCTGAAGTCAGGCCAGTCGAGGCGCGTTGCGGTCCCCGTCACGGCGTCCGCGTCCCTTGAGGGAGTCGCAAGGAGGCTGGGCGGACAGATCGTCTGGGCTCAGGCAAACCCAAGGTCGGTAATGGAGAAGGCCATCGAAGCCAAGATCCATATAGGTGGAGGGACTCTCCCACAGTTCCAGCCTGTGTACGATGGGCTGTTCGCTCTGGCTGTCATCCTCGAATTGATGGCGCGGGAACAGACGACCCTCTCGGAACTGGTGAGGGCGGTGCCCAGGTCCTACATGAGAAAATACTCGGTGGATTGCGCGTGGCAGGCGAAGGGGCGTGTGATGCGTACACTCATCGAGGAATCTGAGAACGAGGATGTGCAGCTAATCGATGGGATCAAGGTCTACAACGACCGTGGCTGGACCCTGATCCTGCCTGACTCCGAGGAGCCTGTATTCCACGTGTACAGCGAAGCGCAATCGCCTGAGATCGCCGACGAAATCGCCGCCGTATACATGGATAGGATTGCCGCAGTGGCGGCGGACGGGACGGGAGAATCGACCGAGGGACTGGACGGGGCCATGAGCTAGGCCCCCGCCGCGGCCCAGGTCTCCTGCCTCTGTGCAGGCCGTCCCGCCCAGATCGAGTAGTCGAGGTCGGGGAAGATGTTGTCTTGGGATTCCACTCTGCAAAGCCAGGCACTGTCCACTGTGCCGGACTGTATGTCTTCGCTGAGCCGGAGAAACCGGGAGATGTGAGCCTTGGTGCGCTGTACCGCGTAGTCCGCGCATGTCCCGGTCTTCATAATGAAAGCCCAGTCGGAGCTCTGCGCGAGCAGGAGCTCCCGGGCGGCTTGAGTGAGAGCCCGATGGGTCAACTCCGGCTGTGGCGGCGGATAGCGGCGCGCAAGCTCGGTCATGCGCCATGCAGCCGCGTGGAGGTGCCGGTAGATCCACTGGTTTGCATCAGCGAGCCACACCTCACTATACCCGCCATATCCCCATGACGACATAGAAGGCGTAGAGACCTGGTTCCTTGGGTAAACCTCCAGGTAGTCGGAGGGGGTTACCAGTTTGATCGTATCCTGGTCGTAAGCAATCTTGCGAATGAGGAAGTCTATGAACTCGGGGCCTTCAAACCACCAGTGACCGAAGAGTTCTGCGTCGTAAGGCGCCACAACGATGGGTGCCCTGTCCATCACCCCCGCCAAGTACTCCACCTGCCGCTGTCTGTTGAACACGAAATTGCCTGCGTGGACTGCGGCCTTCTCAATCGCCCAGGCCCTTACGTAGGGCTCTTTGTGTTCTCCACGGCATGTGACTCTGTAGTACTTGATGCCTGTCTGATGCCTTATGTCAGACGGGCACATGTAGGGGCGGAGGTAGCCGATGTCCAGCTCGTAACCGATATCCCGGTAGAACTCCCTGTAGTCGAAGTCTCCCGGGTAGCCCTCCATGGCGCTCCAAACCTGTTTCGAGGACTCCATGTCACGCCCGAATGCGGCTACACCGGCCCGCGTATACACAGGTGCGAATACCCCGTAGCGTGGGCGAGGGGATGCATAGGTGATCCCGTGTGAGTCGGTGAAGAAATACCGAATTCCCGCCTCTTTGAGGTGCCAATCGTGTCCTGGACTGTACCCGCACTCTGGTAGCCACATGCCCTTGGGAGGTGAACCGAAGACCTTCTTGTGGAAATCCACGGCCGTGAGAATCTGAGCCCTTGCCGCCTCGGGGCAGACATCCATGAGAGGGAGGTATCCGTGAGTGGCCGCGGACGTTATCAGCTCGAGCCGTCCGGCGTCCGCAAGGCTCTTGAAGCCATCGAGGAGATTCGTGCGGAGCTCGCCCCGGTAGACTTCACGCACTCTCCGAAACCTATCCCTGTACATGATCGCGCTTTCGTGGAACTCAGGCTGCCACCGGGTCCTCTCGACTTCCCTCTCAGCGAGTTCCACGAGGTTGTCCAACCGCTGGAGGTACCTGCGACGGAGAAGCTCATCCCCGAGCATGGAGGCGAGCGGAGGCGATATGGAGATCGTGATTCGATATGGAACCCCGTGCTCAGCCAGACGAGAGAAAACCATGTACAGGGGAACATAGGTCTCAGTGACCGCCTCATAGAACCAGTTCTCTTCCAGGCACTCGTCCCGTTCCGGGTGCCTGACATACGGAAGGTGCGCGTGGAGCACTATCGCGAGAAAACCTTTGTGCATGCACTGGGACCTCCGTTCACACAGGCCTTGTACGTGACACGCGCCACGTGATGCTTCGTTCCACCATCCCGTCGGCGGATACGGCCCTGATCCCCACGTGGTGGTCACCCGGGGGAAGGGCATACCTCACCGAGAACCTGCCGTCAGGCGAGAGCTGAACTTCCGACCCACCTATCGTCACAGTCGAACCGGGCTCGGTTGCGCCATACACGATCACCTCGGTATCCGCAACCAGCCAGAACTCACGACGCCCCGGGGGAGGCGGACCAGGATACGGGCTCGAGACGCCTGTGATTCCGCCCGAGCCCGCGGCGAGGACTCGAGCCCATTCCTCAGTCTTGATGAACTCGGGAGACCCGGGGCGGGTCCCAGGGACAGAAGGCACCGCCAGTTCGAGCTCTCTGATGGTGGCCCACTCTTCGTCTACTACGCCTGACACCCCCGCTCTTGGGGTGTGCACCACGTTCGACCTTGCGATCAAGTGGAAGTGAGCGTCCTCGGTAAGCAGGCCAAGGTCAACGCAGTAGGACCTGTCTGGCTCCTGAACGTTTAGGTACCAGTTGTTCGCGAGGTTGCTGACTCGGATATCCGTGGTCGACCTGGAATTGGTCCCATCGAACTGAATGCCGGTGACATCATGTACGCGCAGGGCCATCGCCGCGGTGTCCCGCAGGGCACCCAATGACCGGGAGAGCTCGAATTCCGTCTCCTGGGCGATCTCCCAGTAAACATGCATCCAGAACGGGTCCCGGACCTGAAGGACTATTCGCGTCTCGCCGTACCCGTCCGGAACGGTAAAAGTCTCCTGGTCATAGCCGGGCATCTGTGGGACTTCCCGGGGTTCAGCCAAGGTGAACTCGGCCACGGGCACCTGGGCCACTTCCGCCGGGCCTTCTCTGACCTCGAGGTCTTGCCGGGGGAAGTCCTCAATACGCAACTGCTCTGGCGTTGGTTGTTCCGACCTGTCGCACACGCAGGAAACCTCCTTGGGCTCCGTGGCAAGTTCTATATTAGTCTGCCCGGTAGATACGGGAGCTATCCGGCACGGGATACTTGGGCCGCCTTGGGCAAGACTAAACTGATGCTGGACACTATCGTCCAGTCAGAGTTGTTCGGAGGTGCCCGACGATGCCCGTTGGTTCCTTTGCCCTGGTGCTCCACTCCCACATTCCTTATTGCCGCAAGTCCGGAGTCTGGCCCTTCGGGGAGGAATGGGTCTTTGAAGCCATGGCGGAAACGTACATCCCTGTCCTGGACGTGATAAGGTCTGCCCCGGTTCCGCCTGGCCACCCCTTCCTGACCCTGAGCCTCACCCCAGTGCTTCTCGAGCAGCTGGCTGACAGCTACATGCAGTCCCGGTTCCTCGAATACCTCGACCAGCGAATCGAGGCTGCCAGACGCGACGCAGAAAGGTTCGGTGACGCCAGAGACGATCGCCTTGCCGGACTTGCACGTTTCTACGCGGATTATTATGAGCATATCCGCGGAAGATTCACGGACGAGTACGACTGTGGTCTCATAGGGGCCATCAGGGACATGGTTGCCGACGGCCGGGTAGAGGTACTCGCGAGCGCAGCCACTCACGCGTATCTTCCCCTTCTATCGAAGGACTCCAGCATCAGCGCGCAGGTGAAGATCGGAATTGAGGCCTGCAGACGCCATTTTGACTGTGGCCCTCGCGGCATCTGGCTCCCTGAATGCGGGTACAGTCCAGGTAGAATCGAGCGTGCTCTGGAGGACTGTGGGATCCAGTACTTCTTCGCGGACACCCATGCCGTCTCCGGCGGCGCCCCAATGGGACTCTATGGCCCTGAGCCTGCAGGTGTCCGTCAGTGCGCTGCGCTTCCTGGACTCAGCACGTACAGGCCTTACAGACTTCGAGGATGGGACTTGGCAGTGTTCGGTCGAGACGAAGCTACCGCCGCACAGGTGTGGTCACGGGATTGGGGGTACCCTGGAGATGGGGCTTACCGCGAGTTCCACAAACGAGACGACCGGTCCGGGCTACCCTACTGGAGAGTCACCAACAGACTTCTCGATCTCGGCCAGAAGGATATCTACAACATCGAGGCCGCTCGGGCCACCGCAAGGACTCATGCAAAGCACTTCGTGCGTCTCCTCGAGCGAGGGCTCAGCCGCTATTTGCAGGAGACAGGCGAGGCGGGAGTAATCGTATCACCTTTCGACATGGAACTCTTCGGTCACTGGTGGTTCGAAGGAGTGCAGTGGCTGCAGGATGTGTTTGACATCTTGCTCCCCGAGAACACCGTACAGATGACGTCAGCAGGTGAGTATCTCGCTGCCCACCCGCCAACCATCGAGATCGATCTGGTCGAGAGCTCATGGGGGCAGGGAGGAGGACACAGCATATGGCTCAATTCCGGAACACGTTGGATGTGGGAGTCTGTGGTGAAAGCTGAGCAGATCGCCGGGAGGTTAGGGGCGGATGCCGAAAGGCTTCCCCAAGAGGCTAGGGATTTCGCGGATCAGGCGGTGAGGGAATTCCTGCTGCTCTCCGCGAGTGACTGGCCGTTTCTGGTTACCACAGGGCAGGCCCGGGATTACGCGCAGGAGAGGTTCACACGGCACCTCGAGGATTTTCACTTGCTCGCGGAGGCGGCGGACCGGGCCCAACCGACGGACTCGGACCGCGAGGCCTTGGCGAGGGTGCGCGAAAGAGACGCTGTGTTCCAATGGGTCGACTGTTCTAAGTTGTGATATACTCAAGGATGAATCCGGTAATCCAGCGAGTTGACGAAACGAGGTGGCTAGGATGGTGGACCTGAGTCTCGCAGCTGGCCTGCCTATTTCACTGGGCGATGACTCCAAGCTGATATTCGGGCCCGGCTTGCCTGAAGTCGCCCCGGTCGCCAGGAAAAGCACGGACATGGCCGACCTGTGGTACCAGCCCGATCGAGTGACGGAGGCTGAGATCTACCACATGTACAGGGATGTCCACATGCCGGAACACACCAAGCTGATCCGGGAGAGAGGGCTCAGGTACGATGTGACGATCATCCTCCCCGGAAAGATGGGAAGCGAGTTCATCAAGACTGCCGGCCACTATCACCCGGTCAAACCCGGCACCAGGGTCACCTACCCCGAGGTGTATGAGGTTCTGTACGGAGCTGGCCATTATCTGCTCCAGAAGGCCGATACGGGTTCCGGGGATATCGTCGACGCAGTGTTCATCGAGGCTGAAGCGGGACAGCAGGTTGTCATACCACCTGATTACGGGCATATCACTATCAACCCGTGGGACCAGCCACTTGTGATGGCCAACTGGGTGGCTGCGGATTTCGTGTCGGAGTACAGCCAGATTAAGCGGTTCCGGGGAGGGGCCTACTTCGAGATCGCCGAGACAGCTGGTGCCTCACGGTTCGTGCCGAACAAGCGGCACGAAGGGGTGGCTCCCTTGCGCAGCCTGGAACCTAAAGATCTCCCGACGTTCGCCCTGATATCCGGTCACCCAATGTACCAGGCTTTCCTTCAGTCGCCAGACAGGTACCGCTGGCTTGTGGAGCCGGAGCGGTTCGTCGACGAACTCGAATTCATTATCAGCGCGCCGAACTAGGTTTTTGGTGGGTGAATCCAGCTTGAGAGAGCTCAACTGCGTAGTAGTGACCGGCCTGTCCGGCGCGGGCAAGTCCGAGGCCGCCCGGGCATTTGAGGACCTCGGGTTCTTCTGCATAGACAATCTCCCCGCCGG
>JANLFS010000016.1:28269-37312 GCA_024655925.1 Bacillota bacterium
TCAAGCGGGTCGCGCTTGTCATCGATGTCCGCGGCGAGGAGTTTTTCGGCCAGCTCTCATCTGCCCTGGCCAACCTTGAGGACTCGGGGTTCGATTACCAGATTGTTTTCTTGGAGGCCTCCGAGGAGGTGCTGGTGAAGAGGTTCAAGGAAAGCCGACGCCCCCACCCGCTGGCGCCCGAGGGTGGTATCCTCGACGGCCTCGAGAAGGAGCGCGCGCTCCTTGCAGATATGCGTGCACGGGCCAACTACGTGATCGATACGACTAACCTGTCCGCCCGGGAACTCCGGGCGGAAATCTCTGCGAAGTTCGGAGATCCTTCGTCCGCTCCGAGGATAGGGGTCACCGTCGTATCCTTCGGTTTCAAGCTCGGCATCCCAAAGGATGCGGACATGGTTTTCGACGTCCGGTTTCTCCCCAACCCTCACTACGTGGAATCCCTCCGCCCGCTGACCGGGAATGCCCCGGAAGTCCGCCAGTACGTGTTGAGATGGCCCGTCACCAAACGCTTCCTGCACAGGGCGTTCGATCTCCTCAAGTTCCTCCTCCCAGAGTATGTTCGGGAAGGCAAGTCCAATCTGGTTGTGGCCGTGGGATGCACCGGCGGCAAGCACCGGTCGGTGACGATTGCAAACAGGATCACCGAGTACCTGAGAGAGGAAGGATACCGCGCCCGCGCGGTGCATAGGGATGTGGAAATCCCAATCCCGGAGACTCCCATAGACTGAGCGAGGTGAGACCGTGTGCATGTAGGCCCCAGGATAGTGGCCCTTGGAGGAGGCACCGGCTTGTCAACGTTGCTCCGGGGGCTCAAGGAGCTCACCGACAGCATAACAGCTATCGTAGCTGTTATGGACGATGGGGGGAGTTCCGGGCGACTCAGGGAAGAGATGGGCGTTCTCCCGCCGGGTGACATACGTGATTGCCTCGTGGCCTTAGCAGACGCTGAGCCGCTCATGAAACGCCTCTTCGAATACAGGTTCGATCACGGCACGTGCCTAGGTGGGCACAGTTTCGGCAACCTTTTTATAGCAGCAATGTCGGCCATAACAGGTGACTTCGAACTCGCCGTCAAGGAGTCCAGCCGAGTGCTCTTGGTCCGAGGTCGTGTGCTGCCGTCGACTCTGGACAGCTGTCAATTGTGGGCGAAACTGGTTGACGGCACGGAGGTGTTTGGTGAGAGCTTGATAAGCAAGAGTAAGGCCAGGATCGACCACGTCTACCTCGATCGCGACACATGTCATCCCCTCCCAGAGGCTCTCGACGCTATCGCGGAGGCTGATGTGATCGTTATCGGCCCGGGGAGCCTCTACACGAGCGTCATCCCGAACCTCCTGGTGCAGGGAGTCGCCGACTCGATCAGACGGGCGCGTGCGACCAGGGTATACGTGTGCAATGTCATGACTCAGCCGGGAGAGACCGACGGGTACAGTGCTCGTGATCACGTGGAGGCTATCATCTCCCATGCCGGGGATGGGCTCATTGACTGGGTCCTGGTGAACTCGGCGCCTATCTCCCTTGAGATGCAGGACAAGTATAGCCGGGAGAACGCATGGCCGGTTCGCTGGGACGCGGACTCCCTGAAAGAGCTCGGTCTTGGAGTCGTGGAAGCCCCCATGGCGAGTGAGACTGAACTGGTCCGCCACAATCCGCAGGCGCTTGCACGGGAGATCATCAAGCTTGCTGAGCGCCGACAGGGCTAGGCGTCAGCATGCGGTCAGAAGGCCCCCCTAGCCGAAGAGAAGCCTGCACGCAACGACAGCACCTGCGAACCCTGCAATGTCCGCCGCAAGCCCAACCAAGAGCGCATGTCGAGTTCTGGTCACGCCCACCGAGCCGAAGTACACTGCCAGAATATACAGGGTAGTGTCGCTTGACCCCTGCATGGTGCAGGCTAAGCGGCCCACGAACGAATCTGGCCCATGCGCTTGGAGTATCCCCGCTAGCATCGCAAGAGAACCCGAGCCGGATATGGGCCGAAGAAGGGCGAGGCCGATCAGGTCCGGGTTGATTCCCATCGCCCCGGCCACCGGGCCTAGAACCCTGCTGGCTAGGGCCAGTGCCCCAGATTCCCTGAGCAAGCTCACAGCGATGAAGATTGCGATGAGATAGGGGACGAGTCTGGCCGCGACGAGAAGCCCTTCCGACGCGCCCTCGATGAAGAGATCATACACCTTGAGCCCTTTAGCCGCACCGATGAGGGGTATGCCGAGCAGAAACGCCGGCACCAGCCAGACCGAAACACGGGTTATCAGCTCAACGCCTGCCTGCACCTACATCACCCCCCCGTCTGACCTGCCGGCCTCGGCGCCGTCTAGCGCTGTGTCTGGCTGCCGCGTCCAGGAGAATGGCAACTCCGGTGGAGCAGCATGTGGCAAATATCGTGGTCCCAATCACTTCTGCTGGGCTTGCTGAGCCTAGCTGGGCGCGAAGCGCTACGACTGTGCTGGGAACCAGGGTCACACTGGAGGCGGTTATGGCCAGGAACGTGCACATGGGGTCCGTGGCTGTGTCGGTCTGCCCGCCGGCCTCCCACATTTGCCGCATCGCACGCAACCCCAAGGGCGTGGCGGCGCTCCCCAGTCCCAGGAGGTTTGCACCCACGCTCATGGCGATGGACGATAACGCGGGCGACCTGCGCGGAAGGTCAGGGAAGAGGGGAGCGATGACCGGTCTCGCCAAGGCGGCGATAGCATCCATGACGCCAGCGCGCTCGGCGATCCGGGCGAGGCCCGACCAGAGTGCTATTGACCCGGCGAGACCCAGAGCCAACTGGACTGCCTCACGGGAGGCACTCAGGGCTGCACCTGTGATGAGCTGAGGGTCGCCAGTACTAGCACCCACCAGAATGCCCACCGCCAGCATACCGATCCATATGATGCTCATCATGGTCCAAACCACCCCGGACATGTGAAATGTGAAGGACGGCCCAGTGCCTTCCTGCTAGTCTATGCCCGAGAACCGGTCCGGCATTCTCAGGGCACGCTCCGAGATGGGGCTGGCCTGGCACTCCATTCTTGAAGGGAATCGGCCTTCAGTGGGGAATATGACCCATGAGGCGTCCTGCGCAGGTGGGGGTGACTGCCCGGTGGAGTTCTACGACCGCACCAAGGAGGAACTGGTACGGGTTATGCCCGCCCGGGATTGCTGTAGGATTGCGGAACTCTCCGCCCTGGTCAAGACGGATGGTACCATTGAGGTATCCGAGGGAAGCCTGTCGCTGGTGCTCGCCGATTCCAACGCTGCAGTGGCCCGCAAGATAGTCGCTCTGCTGCGCGAAGTTGGTGGGTCCGATGTCGAGGTTACCGTCAGGAAGGGCAGGACGCTCAGGCGCGGAAACACATATCTCGTCAGGATTCCCAAAGAAGCCGATGCTGTGTCACTCCTCGAGCGGCTTGGCATATGGGGTGACGGTGGCATAGAGTCCGGAATCCCGAGGAGCGTGGTTCGGCAGCGGTGCTGCAAGCGGTCATATGTCCGCGGGGCTTTTCTTGGTGCAGGTTATGTCAGTGAGCCGGGACGCGGGTATCATCTGGAAATCGCCGTCGACGACAGGCCGTACGGCGAGGCCATTGCCAAGCTCCTCCAGGAGTTCGACATACACCCCCGAATAATCGAAAGACGCGATCACTCGGTGGTATATCTCAAGGATAGTGATGATGTGGTCGAACTCCTCAGGGTGATGGAGGCCACCGGCGCACTACTGGATCTCGAAAACACGCGGATAGTCAGATCGATAAGGAACAATGTCAACAGGCTGGTCAACGCGGAGAATGCCAACGTTGCCAAGAGCGTTGAAGCGTCGTGCAGGCAAATACAAGATATTGAACTCATCACGGAGGCCATGGGCCTTTCGCGCCTCCCCGAGACCCTTGCTTCCATAGCCCGGGCCCGCCTGGACAACCCCGAGGCCAGCCTGAGTGAGCTGGGGGAGATGGTGCATCCCCCGATCGGTAAGTCCGGGGTGAATCATAGAATGCGAAGGCTCGCGCGGATCGCGCAGAGGATCCGCGATCGAGGTGAACCAGGATGCAGATGACTTACGAAATGTCTCTGAAGCAGGTTCAGAAACTTGTGATGACGCCGGAACTCCGGCAGGCCATCACCATTCTTCAGTTGCCCACAGTCGAGCTCCTGAAGTATGTCGAGAATGAACTCCTGGTGAACCCCGTTCTCGAGGAAACAGAGGCCGGCGAGACCGGGGACATGGCCTCCGGGTCCGATTCCCGCGCGCCACAAGGCGGGGAGGTAGACTGGGAAAGGTACTTCGGGGACGGAACGGATCTTGGGTACGTACGGGAGCCGAGAGACCCCGATCCCGAGGATGGGCCAGGTGACACAGTGAGGTGGGAGCCGACCCTCGCAGATCAGCTTCGCCTTCAGCTGCACATTGCATCTGGGTGTAGTGAAGTAAGGAGGATTGGGGAGTACCTGCTCGGGTGCATGGATGAAAACGGTTTCATCTCGGGAGACGGTGCGGATATCGCGGAGGCTCTCGGAGTCTCCCAGGAGGCTGTCGAGTCCGTTCGCCGTCTAATCCAGGGGTTCGAACCGGTCGGAGTGGGCTCGCGTGACCTCACAGAGTGTTTGGAAGTTCAGATAGATGCGTCCGATGCTTCGGAGACCACGCGGAAGCTCGCCCGACGGATTGTCTTACAGCACCTGGAGGACGTCGCCCGGGGCCGGGTATCCTATATCGCGCAGGCGCTAGGCGCAACCCCACAGGACGTTCAGGAAGCCATAGACCTCATAAGATCGCTAAATCCGAGGCCGGGGGCGAACTACCAGTCCGGACCGGACGTGCGGTACATCGTCCCTGATGTGTTCATCGAGAGGGTAGACGGTGACTACATCGTCCTGCTCAACGACACTGCCGTTCCCAGGCTTGTCGTAAGCAGGTTCTACAGGTCCATGCTCAGTGACAGGGGGGCGGATGAATCCGCAAAGGAGTTCATCAGGGAGAAACTCAACTCCGCGCTGTGGCTGATAAGAAGCATCGAGCAGCGGAGGAGCACCATACAACGGGTGACTGAGTCCATAGTCCGATTCCAGCGTGACTTCCTGGACTACGGCATCAAGCGGTTGCATCCCCTTACGCTCAGGCAGGTCGCTCAGGACATCGGAGTGCACGAATCCACAGTCAGCCGGGCTACGGTGGGCAAGTACGCCCAGACCCCCAGAGGGACATTCGAACTGCGGTTCTTCTTCGGGAGTGGTGTGTCCACCAGTGAGGGTGATGCGGCCTCGGCGGCGAGCATAAAGAAGCTCATCAGTGAGATGATTACCCGTGAGGATCAAAAGGCCCCGCTTTCGGACAGGGAGATCGCCGAGGCGCTCGGAAGGCAAGGGATATGCATCTCCCGGAGAACGGTCGCCAAATACCGGGAGGAGATGGCGGTGCCCTCGTCCGCGAAGAGGAAGAGGTACTGATAGAGGCCGCCGAAAATGTTGTGAGACAAGAAGGAGTTACGCGTTTGGTGTTGAAGAGGCCTGTTTGTTCCGCCGAGGTGGGACGCAATGCGACCTAGTGGGACGAAAGCCGTCCCAATGCACCTAGTCATGGGCGCGGGAGGGTGGTGCTACATAAGAGACGTCGTAGATGTCCAGCAGAGGGTTGCTCCTGAGCTGACCTCCACGATAGTCCTGCGCTACAACATCATGAGGCACGTGTTCTTCACCCAGCCTGTAGGAAGGAGAACCCTTGCCATCAGGATCGGTGAGTCCGAGCGCGTGATCAGGCGCGAGGAAGACGCCCTCCGGGAAGCAGGCCTCGTCGTCGTGTCTTCGGATGGCATTCGCCTATCGCGGGATGGGGAGGATATCCTCTGGGACCTGAAAGACTACGTGCGATCGCTTCTTGGCATGGGCGAGCTCGAGGACGTCTTGAGGAGGGGGTTTGCCCTGGAGCACGTGGTGGTGGTCGGGGGAGACTCCGATGTCGACCAGGGAGCCAAGAGGGAGATGGCGCGTGCGGCTGCCCGGGTCCTTCGGGAGGTTATCGCCGACGGCGATGTGCTGGCAGTCACGGGCGGGACCACCATGGCGGCGATTGCTGACGAGGCGGTCTCGGCGGGAGGCAAGCGTGACGTGGTGGTCGTGCCCGCCCGGGGCAGTCTGGGTGAGGATGTGGAGAAGCAGGCCGACACAGTGGCGGCTGCCTTTGCAAAGAAACTGGGAGGGGCTTACCGCCTCCTCAACCTCCCGGACGATCTGGGTGAGGAGTCCGCCGCGAGCGTGCTTGCGGAACCACGCATCAGAGAGGTCCTCGAGACTATCAGATCTGCCCGAGTGGTGCTGCACGGCATCGGGACCGCGCTCGACATGGCCAGGCGCCGGAACATGCCCGCCGAGAAGGTCCGGGAGATCCAGAGCAGAGGCGCGGTGGGTGAGGCCTTCGGCTTCTACTTCGATTCCGGAGGGCGCGTGGTGTATGCGACGTCCAGCTTGGGCCTGCGCCTGACCGACCTCAGGCGCGTCGAACGGGTCATCTCCGTGGGCGGCGGGGGGAGGAAGGCGGAGGCAATGGCTGCGGTGTTGAGGAACGGCTTTGCCCACGTGCTTGTGACGGACGAGGGCGCAGCGAGGCGCATGCAAACCATGATACTCGGCAGCAAAGAAGAATGGGAGGTGAATCCCGCCCGTTGAGGCGGGAGCAGATGGCAATCAAGGTAGGCATCAATGGCTTTGGCCGAATCGGCAGACTTGTTTTCAGGGCGGCTATTGGGCGCCCCGAACTTGACGTGGTCGCCTTGAATGACCTGATGGATGCGGAAACCAACGCGCACCTTCTGAAGTACGACTCCGTGCATGGCAGGTACCATGGGAACGTCAAGGCAGGAGACGGGCACATCGAGGTGGACGGTAAGCGGGTTCAGGTCTTTGCAGAGAAAGACCCTGCGATGCTCCCATGGCGCGACCTGGGAGTGGACATCGTCATAGAGTCCACAGGAGTCTTCCGAAGCCGCGACAAGGCGTCGAAGCACGTGACTGCTGGCGCGAAGAAGGTCATAATCACGGCTCCGGCCAAGAACGAGGACATCACGATAGTCATGGGCGTGAATGAGAAGAAATACGACCCCGCGAAGCACGTGTTCATTTCCAACGCCTCGTGTACGACCAACTGCCTTGCCCCTGTCGCCAAGGTGCTACTCGACAGCTTCGGGATCCGGCGAGGCCTGATGACCACCGTCCACTCCTACACCAATGACCAGAGGATACTGGACCTCGCCCACGATGACCTGAGGCGCGCCAGGGCGGCTGCCATGTCGATGATCCCGACTACCACAGGTGCTGCATCCGCGGTTGCCCTGGTTCTTCCAGAGCTCAAGGGAAAGCTCAACGGGTTCGCCCTCCGGGTGCCCACCCCGAACGTGTCCGTGGTGGACCTAGTTGCCGACCTCAATAAAACCGTGACTGTGGAAGACGTCAATGGGGCGCTCCGGGCGGCAGCCGACGGGCCTCTTGCTGGGATCCTGGCCTACACCGAGGAGCCGTTGGTCTCGAGAGACTTCAATGGTGACAGCCACTCGTCCATAGTTGACGGCCTTTCTACCATGGTGATGGACGGCGACATGGTCAAGGTGGTGGCGTGGTACGACAACGAGTGGGCGTACTCTGTGCGTGTGGTCGATCTCGCTTGCTACGTCGCACGGCAGATGTAGCCTGAGAAGGAGTTGACCACGTGTGCGCAAGCTTACAGTGACCGATGTGGATCTGGCAGGCAAGCGAGTCTTCGTGCGCGTGGACTTCAACGTTCCGATGTCGGACGACCAGCACATCACGGACGACACTCGGATAGTGGCCGCCTTGCCTACGATCAAGTACCTTCTTGAGCGGGGGGCCAGGGTTATTCTTGCCTCCCACCTGGGCAGGCCCAAAGGCCGCCCAGCCCCGGAGTTCAGCTTGTCCCCGGTGGCTGCCAGGTTGTCCGAACTCCTGAACCTCCCTGTGAGGAAGCTCGATGACTGCGTAGGGCCCGAAGTCGGGGCAGCAGTGTCCCAGATGAAACCCGGGGATATCGTCCTCCTGGAGAATGTCAGGTTCCACAGGGAGGAAGAGGAAAACGACCCGGACTTTGCGAGCAGACTCGCCGCTCTTGCGGACGTCTTCGTCAACGATGCGTTCGGCACTGCGCACCGAGCTCACGCGTCCACAGAAGGAATAGCGCGGTACATCCCTGGGGTCGCGGGTTTCCTGATGCAGAAAGAAATCGAGATCATGGGCGGAGCTCTCTCGGACCCGAAGAGACCCTTCATAGCAGTCCTCGGCGGCGCCAAGGTTGTGGACAAACTGGGCGTCATCGAGAACCTCATCCAGAAGGTAGACGGGCTTCTGATAGGCGGGGGCATGGCCTTCACGTTTCTCGCCGCCAAAGGGTATGAGGTTGGGAAGTCTCTTCTGGATGTGGAGAGGGTCGAGTTTGCCCGTGACATGATGGCACGCGCCGAGGCGCGTGGTGTCAGCATCGAGTTGCCCATCGACATCGTGGTTGCGGAGAGGTTCGAGGCGTCTGCCAGGTCCCGGGTGGTCGCGGTGGACAAGATACCGGGGGATTGGATGGGCCTGGACATAGGCCCAAAGACTGCCGACCGGTTCTCGGGGATCATAATGCGAGCTGGGACCGTGATTTGGAACGGCCCTATGGGGGCGTTTGAGATGGCCGCGTTCGCCTCGGGTACCTCCGCAATCGCGCGCGCGATGGCAGAGTCGCCCGCCGTCACCATTGTGGGCGGGGGGGATTCTGCTGCTGCGTGTGAGCAGTTCGGGGTTGCGGAGAAGATGACCCACGTGTCCACAGGTGGAGGGGCCTCTTTGGAGTTCCTGGAAGGCCGTGAACTGCCGGGCGTCGCCGTGTTGCAGGACGCAAAATGACGGGAGGGATGGCCTTGCGAAGAAGCATAGTCGCGGGGAACTGGAAGATGCACAAGACAATCCCCGAATCCCTCGCTCTCGCGGGAGACCTGGCCCGGGACCTTCGAGAGGTTGTGGGCCTGTGCGATGTAGTCCTCTGCCCGCCGTTCACCGCCGAGACGGCGGTGAACGG
>JANLFS010000017.1:0-9086 GCA_024655925.1 Bacillota bacterium
GACATATCTCCCATGGGAGCTGTCCGCAAGGTTCCTGCTTCGTCCACAGGCGCCGGCGCAAGGCCTGAACTCCTATCTCTGCAGGCGTGAGTTCCCGCCGAACTGGCGGTACTGGCACTTAACCCGCCAGTGCCAAGAGGTTCCGCGCAGCGTTAACATCCCGGTCGTGGCGCGTGCCACAATCCGGGCAGCCCCACTCCCGGATGTCAAGCGGCAGCTTCTCCAGCACATGCCCGCAGGCTGAACAGGTCTTGCTGCTGCGATAGTACCGATTTGCCACTAACAACCGGCTCCCATACCAGCCGCACTTGTACTCCAGCATGCGCCGGAACTCACCCCAACCGGAGTCAGCAACATGCCGAGCTAATGACCGATTCTTCAACATTCCGCTCACATTTAGGTCTTCCACCACGATCACCGGCGCGGTTCAGTGGTTTCGGGGCTTCGATCTTGCATACCTCGCCGCCGCTGACAATGGCCGCAAAGTGGCTCAAACCCACGTCGATCCCAGCTGCGTGGCCTTCCACCGGCGCCGGGTCCGGCATCTCCATCTCCACTGTCAAGCTGACATACCAACGGTCTGCTTCCCGGCTCGCGGTGGCCGACAGAACCCGGCCCTGAACACGTGACGCTTCCTTGAGGAGGACCGCCCCGAGTCGCGGCAACTGCACAGCCCGGTCCAGAACGTGAATTGCTCCCGTCAGCCGGAATCTATCGTCTTGCCCTTTCTTCTTAAACCGTGGGAAGCCAACATTACGGCCTTCCTTACGGCCACGGAAGAAGTTGCAAAATGCCCAGTCCAGGTCCCTCAGCGCCTCCTGCGGAGCACATTTGGATACCTCATACATCCACGGGAATTCGGTTTTCTTCAGCCGGTTCAGCTCCCGATGCTGCTCGATGGCGTTTGTGCTCTTCCCTGTCTGTTGGTAGAGTTCAATCCGCCGGGCCAGACCCCAGTTGTAAGCGAACCGTGCGGTCCCAGCATGCTTCGCCAGCAGTATTCGCTGTTGGACATTTGGGTCCAACTCATAACGATAGGCGCGGTTAATCAACATGCTTCACGGCCTCCAGCGCCTTCCTGGCCTTATTTCTGGCCGACCGGCACCCATACAGACGGACACAAAACGAAGTAAGTACCTCGATCATGTCCTGCACCAGGCCGTCATTTACCTCGCCGGGGTCTACAACCACAAGCCGCCTGCCTTGCGCCGCTAGAGCTGCCTGAAGATACTCAAAGCCAAACCGCATCAACCTGTCCCGATGTTCTACAACAATGGTTGTTATGCGTTGATCGGCCAACAACTTCATGAGTTTGGACCGGTGGCCCTCTGACTCATGACATGTCATGCCATCATCATACTGCATGCTTGCCACTTTCCGCCATCGCCCGTGTGGGTGATTCTCCGGGCGCGCTCAGCGAAGCTCCGTCACCCGCACCTGGTAGCTGCGGCGTCCGATTCGCAGCTTGAACGCTCGTTCCACAGCGTCAGAGAGTGGAACGTCTGCCAGTGGTCTCTGTGCCTCCTCCAGAGACACCTTCTTGAACCTCACCCGATCTCCGGGTCTGGCCTGAGCGATCAGGTCTCGATCCGACCGGATGACGCAGGCGATCTTGGGATAGCCTCCTGTGGTCTGCCGATCAGCGAGCATGACAATGGGTTGCCCATCTCCAGGCACTTGTACTGCACCTGCGGGGATACCATCGGAGATGATATCAGCTCCCGAAAGGTGTGTGATGGCTGGACCAGCCAGCCGAACGCCCATACGGTCGGCGTGGGGAGTCACAGTGTACTCGCTAGAGAGAAACGTGGCAATGCCTTCCGCCTTGAAGAGGTCGTCTTGCGGGCCCATGACCACTCGCAGGATCAACGGACTTCGCCCGCCCGCTCGCGCTCGCATCGCCCGACTGACTCTCTCATCGTCAGGCCCCAAGTCTTCACCAGCCTGCCCCGGCTCACCTGCGTGGATCAAGTCTCCAACCCGGAGAGGCCTGCCGTCAATTCCGCCCATACTCCCTCGCACGTAGGTGGATGCGCTTCCGAGAATGAGAGGAACGTCCACGCCCCCGCGTATTGCGAGGTAAACGCGGACTCCGGTGGCAGGTGCGCCTATTTCGAGAGTGTCCTCCGGCTCCACAGCGAATCGTTGCCACATTGGGCGTGCCTCCCCGTTCACGAGGATGGGGGTGGGCGCCCCGGTGCATGCCAGGGTGGCCCGGGAAAGCACGCGCGCTGAGAGCCCTCCCATTGTGAGCTCGAGTCCGGGAGCACCTTCTTCGTTTCCAACAAGAGCGTTTGCGAGTCGGAGACTCTCCCGGTCCAGGGCACCAGAAGGGGGTACACCGTACCGCATGTACCCAACTCTCCCCAGGTCTTGAACTGTGGTCTGGGGCCCCGGACGGATGATCTCAAGAACCGCTGCCAACTGCGGTCGCCCCCTCCATCCCGACAGTCTCCCGAACAGGCGAATACCTGCCGGCCTCAACCTGCTCGAGGATGTCCAGGTACTCCTCGGGCCCCACAGGAACAAACCTGACATAGTCTCCCGCCGCAAGAAGGCATGGGGGATCGGTGGTTGGATCGGCAAGCTTAAGAGGTGTGCGGCCGATGAGCCGCCACCCTCCGGGGCTGTCCACAGAGTAAATGCCAGTCTGTTGGCCTGCAATACCCACGGAGCCCGCCGGGATGCGCGTTCTGGGAGACGCCAATCGTGGTGTGGCGAGCCTTGGCGACATTCCGCCCAGGTACGGGAAGCCTATGGTGAACCCTATCATGTATACCAGATAGGCCGGGCTCGAGTGCAATGCGATGACTTCCTCGGGAGAGAGCCCGGTATGGGACGATACATCCCCGAGATCCGGCCCGTACTCGCCACCGTAACACACAGGGATCCGCAAAACGGTCTGAGCGGGGAACTCAGACTTCCCTGCCGCTGCTTCAATCGCCTGCAGATCACGCAACACCGTGCCTGCCTGGGCCTTCTCGGGGTCGTACACGACCAGCAATGATCTGTAGGACGGCACAACCTCCACAAGCCAGGCGGGCGCGACCCTCTGGAGTGCGAGCATAGACCGGCGCACCGCCGTTGCAACCTCGGGAGATATCTCATTTCCGTGCTCGATCGATATGCCCTCATCCCCCGCGGGCACATACCGCGGGTACTCCCGCATCATCTCAGGGGCACCTCCTGCCCATCCCGGGGCTAGCATCGCTTCCCGGAAGCCTGTCTCCCCACCCCGTCCGGGGAGTGCGGATCAGGGCCACACTCACGGGTCCCGATGCCTTGGATGAACTCGCCGATGTGAGCATCTCGGATGTCACACACAAACATGTGCCCTGGTGCGTGGGTCACCATGATCTCCGGCTTGGCCGCCAGGGCAACTGCCTGCGGCGTGACACCACACGCCCAGAACACCGGGACCTCCCCTTCCCCGATCGGGACCGCGTCACCGAAGTCGGGGCGGCCGATGTCCAGTATCCCCAGAGCCTCAGGTGCCCCGACATGGACCGGGGCTCCGTGCACCGCGGGGACGGCAGCAGTGATCTCTACCGCCCTGGCCACCAGCGGGGCAGGGATGGGTCTCATGCTCACTACCATAGGCCCGCGGAAAGGCCCTGCCGGCCTGCATTGGATGTTCGTAATATACATGGGAACGTTGCACCCGCATTCGACATGGCGAACAGGTATCCCCTCTTCGATCAGCCTGCCTTCGAAAGAGAAACTGCACCCTATCAGAAAGCCCACGAAGTCGTCGCGCCACAGTGTCATCATGTCGGTGAGCTCACCATCGAGGGTGCCTCGCCTGTACACCCTGTACCTCGGGATGTCCGTTCGGATATCGGCGCCCTCTGCAACCAGCCTCGGCACGGGGTCCCCTCGCTCGAGTACCTCAAGCAGAGGGCATGGCTTAGGGTTCCGGGTCGCGAAGACGAGGAAATCGAATGCAAGGTCAGCTGGGAGCACTACCAGGTTGGCCTGGGTGTACCCGAGGCATACTCCGGACGTCGGACGCCTCCACCTGCCCGCCCTCACCTCTTTGCGAAATGCAGCCGGGGATGCCCCAGCCCAATCCACAATCATGCTCACTCGCCTCCACCCCCGACAACCACACTGAGTGGCCGAACCTCGACCCCAGCCTCGGAAAGCCCGCGTCGAACTGCCATTGCCAGTTCGGCTGCCTGACGGGTATCGCCGTGGAGACATATGGTCCGCGCCACGACGGGGATCTTCCCGCCGTCCGCCGTCTCGACTACATGATCCCTCGCGATGGACACCGCCCTCTTGACTACCTGCGCCTGGTCAGAGATGACTGCGCCCTGGCGCGAACGAGGCACGAGTGTCCCGTCTGGCTTGTACGCGCGGTCCGCGAAAGCCTCCCCAGCTACCGGTATGCCCGCACGCATCCCCGCCGCACAAAGCTCCGAGCCTGCGAGCCCCACCAGGATGAGGCCCATATCCAGCGACCGGACAGCGCTCGCAATGGCATCTGCGACCGGTCTGTCGGTGGCAGCGCGGTTGTAGAGCGCCCCGTGTGGCTTCACGTGCGTAAGCCGCACGCCTTGTCGTCTCGCGAAAGCCCACAGTGCACCGATCTGGTAGACAAGGTCGTCATGGACTTCGTCCGGAGACAAAGACATGTCTCGTCTCCCGAAGCCCACGAGATCCGGGTACCCAGGGTGTGCTCCCACTTCGACGCCGAGCCTTGCGGCAAGCCCGACGGTGATCCGCATCACCCGTGGATCTCCAGCGTGGAACCCGCACGCCACGTTGGCGCTGGTTACGGCCTTCAGGACTAAGCCGTCATCACCAAGACGATAACTGCCGAAACCCTCCCCAACATCACTGTTGAGGTCGATTGCCATGTCTCCCACCCCTTTTCTGTCAGGGACATTCTGCTGACGCCCCCTCCATTCCTGCACCACAGGAAGGAAAGGCGCACAGGACGTGGAATAGTCTTCTTCACAATTGTTGAGGCGAATACCTGCGGCCCGAGTGCGGCCGCGGATGAGAGGATGGTGAAAGATCCCTGGGCAGGGATCGGAGCGATGTTTGTGAGAGACAGAATGACCACACGCCCCCTAACGGTTCCCCCCGAGACCTCCGTCATGGACGCGCTCGAGCTCATGAGGCGTAATAAGGTGCGGAGGCTCCCGGTCATGGCTGGAGACAGTCTCGTCGGCATCGTTACTGAGCTGGACCTGCTCCACGTCTCGCCTTCCCCGGCTACTTCGCTCTCTGTGTTTGAAATCAACTACCTGGTCTCGAAGATGAGAGTGAAGGACGCCATGACCACCGATGTCATCACGGTCTCCCCTGACGACACTGTCGAGAAGGCCGCCATGACCATGAGGGAGAACAAGATTGGTGGACTCCCCGTAATGGAAGGCAAGAAGCTCGTCGGAATCATAACTGAGACCAACATCTTCGATGCCTTCCTCGAGATGCTCGGAGTCACCAAGGTGGGCGTCCGCATCACTGTGGATGTTCCCGACAGGAAGGGTGTCCTCGCAGATCTCACTGACGCGATTCGGGACGCGGATGCCAACATCATCAGCCTGGCCACGTTTGGCCTGGCCCCTGGACGCGCCAGGATCGTGCTGAGGCTCGAGCCCCAGAACGCCGACGCTGCCGCGGACGCGATATCCGCCAGAGGTTTCGAGCTCGTGCACAAGACCAAATCCTACGTCCAGTTCTAGCCAACTGCCGCGCTCCGCGCCGGAAGCGGCGATGTCCGCTCCTCCGGGCAAAATGGATGCTGGTGCGGCATCAAGCGTTGTGGGGCGGTGAGCCTTCCGTCTCCCGCCCCACGCCTCATCTCAGCCCGCTTCCAGCACTTGCGCCTTCACGCCGCCGCCAGGCCTCCGGACCTCACGATCCCACCTGTGTACTTTCGCACCCGGAACCGGTCCTCGACCACGAGCCAATTCTGGTTGAAGCTGTAGAAGAGGTTCCAGTACCCGGTGCCTCTCAGGTTGAACTCCTCTGTCATAGCATGCTTGGCCTGCACTGACCTGACGTCCTCAAACCACACCTCATGACGTCTGCCTGCCGCATCTGTGTACCGGAACCAAGGCGCCTGGGCGATGGGATCGTAGTTGATGTCCGCACCGAAACGGGCGGCAAGCGCCACAGCGTTCGGCGGAGTCACTGTGGTCGCCAGGGTTCCCGGAGGGGCAGGAACCAGCCAGTCATAACCGTACAGCGGCATTCCCTGCAGGATCTTGCCTGGTGGAATCTGCACGACCGCGTACTCGAGGACGCGTCTCACCAGGTTCGCAGGGGCAATCGCCTCCGGAGGCCCTCCAGACCAGCCCCATTCATATGTCATCAGCAATGTGAAGTCGAGATGAGGGGCAAGCGCTCGATAGTCGAAGGCGCCTACCCAAGGCTGGTTTGGCAGGTCTGCTGACTTCGGGGCCATGGCGTTTGTCATGAGGAATCCTGCTCCTCGAACTGCGGCCGAGAGATCTGCAATGAACGAGGTATAAAGCTGGCGATCCTCCGGGTACATGTTCTCGAAATCCACGTTCACCCCGGCGAAGTTCTCGACTGCCAGCAAGCTCAGTATGCTCGCAATCGTAGCTGACCTGGCCGCCCCCGTCATCGCGCCTCTCGCGACCGCCGGGTTGAAGTTGACCCCATCAAAGTTGGAGACGACGGCTAGCGGAGATATGTCGAGACTCCGGGACACCGTGACGGCAGGCCTGAACCCTGTGACAGGCCTCAGCCCTCCCGAAGCTTCCACAGGGAAGCTGAAAATCCCAGTGTACGTGATGTACCGGCCCGTTTCCTCCAGAATGCGCCTGATGCTCGCCTCCGTGAGTGGGAAGATGTACCCTAGCGTCTCTATCAGAGGCTTCGGCCTCGCAAGGACGTCCCGGATGGGGATGATGAGGATCTGGCCGACGAAAATGAGATTCGGATCTGCAATCCTGTTGACGCGGGCGAGCATCTCGACGGTGGTGCCGAACCGAGCAGCGATGCGCGAGAGAGTGTCGCCCGCCACCACCGTATAGGTCTGAAAGGTCCACCTGAGTATAGCCAGGACCTGACCAACATAGATCAGGTTCGGATCAGCGATGTTGTTCGCAGCCACGATCTCAGCCACCGTCACATCGAACAAGGCTGCGATTCCCCAAAGCGTGTCGCCGCGCACTACCGTGTACCGGAGTACGGGGGACTCGATCTGCGGCTCCGGGATTGCCAAGGCCTGCCCAACCACCAGAACGTTCGGGTCCGGGATGTCGTTGAGCTGTGCTATGGACTCGATCGTGACTCCGAAACGCCTCGCGATCACGAACAGTGTATCCCCTGGTCGCACAACATAGATAGTCACGTGGATCACTCCCGCCCGATGGCTTTCGGTCGCCATATCATACGGCCGCCATGCGGAATGGGAAATGAACCGTCAGGCCCTTCGGGTCGGGTACGCCTCATGCAGAAGCTCGTCAGGGGTGGTCCCATCGACAGGGTATGCGACCACCCACCACTGGACCTCGGGTGCCTGCATCCTGGCGCCTCCGGCCTCGAGAACTCGTCCTGACACCAGGCGGGCCACGCGGTTCGCAGCTATCTGGGCGCGCGATGCGTCCACCCCCGGCAGCAGCAGAGCGAACTCATCGCCCCCAAACCTCGCAGCGACATCACTGCCGCGTGTGCCCTCCTTCACAGCCCGGGCTACCGACTCAATGACCGCATCGCCCATAGCGTGACCGAACACTGCGTTGATCTCCTGCATCCCCTCGATGTCGAAGAAGACGACTGCAAAAGGCTCACCACTTCGGTGGGATCTCGCGACCTCCTCAGAAATGCGCTTGACAAGGTGTTTACGGTTGTAAAGCCCTGTGGTAGTGTCAATCTCCAAGTACGTGCCGAGCCTCTCCCGAGTGAGGAATCCGTCCACAATGACGCCGGCGCAATCAGCTATCGAAGCATGAACCTCCAGGTCTTCTGGAGTGTAGGCGTTTGGCGTCGAATCGCATGCAACCAGAACGCCCAATGTACGACCTCGTGCCGCAACAGGAGAGCAGAGCTCAGACCGAGCCTCCGAACAGCAGGTCTCGAAGGGCTCAGCCTCGGAGTCGCGCACTAGAAGGCTCCGGCCGTGCCTCACGGCCGCCGCACACGTGAAACCGGGCGGCGCAGAGCCAAGCTTCACGTCTTTGGCGATGTTCAGTCTCCCTGCTGCGGCCCGGAAGCTCAGTATATCAGTCTCCTCGATGAGCCCGAACGCGCAGGTCTCGTAGTCCATGCCCTCGCGAACCGCCGTCACCAGGGCTGAGAGGAGGGTTTTCATGTCCTCAACAGCGGCCACAGCCTGCACGGAAGACGCCACGGCCACGAATGCTCTGGCGCGAGCGGCGTCCCTGTCGCTCACACAGATCACCTCGCGTCAATGCCGAACTACAGGTATCGGACGTCGTAGTAGGTCTTTCCTTCGAGTGCCGGCACCGGCTGGTACTCCTTGACGAAGAGGTTATATCCCAACGGCATTATGGAGGCTCGCTTCAGCCATGCCAGTTCAGGTTCCTGTCCGTCCATGACCACGACTACGTAGTCTATGCCACGCTCGAGCGCCATGTTATTGACCTGAGCCATGAGCCCCCGGACTTCATTCTCGCACCCCGTCTTCGTCATCACGTCATACACCGTCCATACCCGGAGAACCTCACCCTTCTTGGGGACCTTGGGCATGGGCACAACATGCCTGGCAACACCCACCACAGCACCAAGGACTCTGTATGCGACCGGCAAAGAGTCGACCATCCTGTCGAAGTGGTGAGAGTTGTCCCATACTTTCATCGAGGACGAGCCGCAACTGAGCTTGGCTACGAGGCATTCGTCGGTCAGCCCCTGGAAGTGCGAGAAGCCATCCATGATCGGCCACAGGTCGTACTCGTGATAGTGGGCCATCGTCTCCTGGTATTCCGCCTTCACATCTATCCGGCGCTGGATCGTGACCGGCTTCCGGACCCCTCGCTTCCTGAACACCGGGAACCCGAGGAAGTACTTGTCTCCTTTCTTCACTGCTCCCATCCGAGAGACGATGCCGGCAGAGCGGAGGTTGTCCACCTTTACGAAACCGT
>JANLFS010000017.1:9096-11883 GCA_024655925.1 Bacillota bacterium
CAGAGATAATAGAGGGCTCTGGACAGCCCAACGTTCGTCTCGGGGTTCGCCCTGAGGTCGAACATGTAGGCACCGGTATGAACTTTGCCCTCTATCCTCAGCTTCAGAATCGAGGCCCCTATCACACCGTGGATGACTCCTGTGGACTCGTTCTCACCAACTAGGAGGATGTAGTCCTCAAACTGCCTCGCCCGGCTGAAGAAGCTATCCCGCCTGTCGATGATGCGCACCTGGTTCCCCTGCCCGGCGAGAGCCTCGATCCTCTTGAGGGTCTCGTCATCGCGCGGTTCGGCTGGCCTGATGATCATCTGATAATCCCTCCATGCTGTCTAGAACCTGATCGCGGCATAAACCAGAACCCCGACATAGAAAGCGAACACTGCCAGGCGGACGGGGAGAGCAAATAGGGCGCCGACACGGTACTCTGGTACTCTCGCCGATCTGTGCCTCGCCCGAGCCAGTACGAACATGGGCAGGACCGCAAGGACGACACCGCCGATGCTGCCCGCAGCCTGAATCATGTCGACGAACCCGAACCTTCTTGTCACGACGATCGCGCAAGACGGCAGGATCGTTATGGTGAATGCAACTAACCTGGACTTCCTGTCCCACTCCGACTTGAACCTGAGGATCTCAACCACGTTGCCCAATGCTGCGCCGGCACTGCCCCAGAAAGACGTGATGAGCGCAAAGAGTGCAAACACGTTGACGGCAGTGTAGATCGTCTGGCCGAGCGCCTTGCCCCATGAGATCGTGACCACTTGGGTGATCTCAGAAGGGTCCTGAAGTCCGAAGATGGCAACTGGAAACACAATGAGAAACGCGAGGTTGATCCCAAGTCCCCATTTCACTGCCTTCGGAATCAGCTCCGGCCTGTGCGCGAGCCCCCTTACCACCTCTGGGACAATGGACTGAGACATGCTCGTGTAGATCCCCACCGGCAGCGCAGCAGCTAGAGGACCCACTGAGAACCTCGTCAGCCTGCCCGCGTCGAACGCAGGGTGTGAAACAGAAGCCAGCGTCAAGACAATCAAGGCCAGGCCCATTAGCAGGCTGAAAGCTCTCTGTGACGCGCCGATCGCCCCGAGCCCCATCCAGACCACGGCCACTCCGGGGACGAGGAAGACCAAGGAGCCCATGACGTCGGATTTCCCGAAGAACGCCCCGATGATGTGCCCGCCGCCAATGACGTAAGACGTAAGGGCCGGTATGGCGACACCGACCGTGAGCAGTGTAACGAGCCACAGGTAGACTTGGCCATGTCGTCCCTCAAACAGGTGTTCCCTCATGAGCCCCACAAGCTGGCCTGGCCTCTCGGTGCGAAGCATGATCTCGACTACATAGAGATGAGTCACGGCCGAGAACAGCGATGTCAGGATCGACACACATACCGCACCGGGGTAACCCGCCAGGCGCGCAGCGTATGGAAGCGACAGTATGGCAGCGCCCACGTTGGCCCCTACAATCAGGAGAACGGCTTCGGAAAACGAGAGTGTTCGAAAATGGAGACTACCTTGCTGCAATGCTTGTGACATGTGTGGAACCTACCCTGTCTTGATCCCATGATTATTCTAGGAGAAACCCGGCTTTCCTCTAAACCGTACCACGTGGTCTTCTGCCTGTTCGCTTGACAACCTACCGGGCTTGGAGTAAGTTGGTCCTGACACACAAGGGTTCAGAATATGGATTGCTGAGGAGCGATGACCATGCCTTTCCTCAAGATCCCGTTCGGTCCCACCTACGATGAA
Source organism: Bacillota bacterium (assembly GCA_024655925.1). Lineage (NCBI taxonomy): Bacteria > Bacillati > Bacillota > Bacillota bacterium. The sequence continues at coordinate 10,845 of JANLFS010000017.1, forward strand.
ATGGCCCACCCCGAACTGATCGACCCCGAAGTGAGAGCCTCGGCCCTCAGGGCTCTCTCAGAAGACGAGTTCAACCCGGTTAACCTGTTCAACATAACCTGGAAGGACCGAGACAACCAGGTCAGAAAGGTAATCTTCCCACCGGAGCTGACTGGGGTGGACGCGAACATTGTGGTGCTCCTTGGCATGGGCTTTCCGTCCGGGTCGCACAAGGTGGGTCCAGCGTATTCCACCTTGATAGAGGCATGCGTTGACGGGACCATCGACCCTGACAGGCACACGATACTGGGCCCGTCCACGGGGAACTTCGGAATCGGCGTGGCCTATATCTGCAGGCTGATGGGATATCGGGCAGTGGTCATCATGCCCGATAACATGAGCCGCGAGAGGTACGATCGAATCAGACGGTACGGCGGCGAGCTGGACCTGACTCCGGGCACTGAGTCTGACGTCATCCTCACCCTGCGACGCACCCACGAACTTATGCGGAACCCTGATAACTTCGCCCTCGCCCAGTTCGAGTTGGTGCCCAACTACCGGTTCCACAGGCACGTTACAGGGGCGGCCGTGGTGGAGGCCGTGTCGGGCATCGGCAACGGGAGAGTCGCGTGTTTCGTCTCCGCGCCCGGATCAGCAGGAACACTTGCGGCGGGAGACCACGTGAAGAAGGTCTTCCCCGAGACCAGAGTCACCGCGGTGGAACCATACGAGTGCTCCACCCTGTCCACTGGAGGGCGCGGCCAACACCGGATCGAGGGTATCGGCGACAAGATGTGCACTCTGATTCACAACATTCTCACCACAGACTTCGTGCTGACTGTTCGTGACGAGGAATGCGTTCAAGCGTTAAAGGTGATGAGGGACGGGGGGCCGATTCTCCAGAGAATGGGGGTGTCCGATGAGCTGGTTGCGAGGATGCGGGACATGTTCGGGGTTTCCGGGATGTGCAACATCGTCGGTGCAATAAGAATGGCGCGCTACCTGAGACTCGGCCCTGGGGACAACGTAGTGACCATTGCGACTGATGGGTTCGACCGGT
>JANLFS010000017.1:11893-17693 GCA_024655925.1 Bacillota bacterium
CGACCGGTACGGCTCCGTCATAGCGGATCTCGATGCGCGCTACCTCGAGGTGTCCGAGCCGGTTCTCGAGAGGTGGGTGCGGGACATCTTCCTGTCTGAGGATAAATCGGGGGTGCATGACTTCCGTAGGCCGGAGGCGAAAGAGAAGCTCTTCGCGCAGAAGGAGTCCGACTGGCTTCCCTTCGGATACACCCGTGACTACCTCGACCGAATGAGATCTCAGTCGTTCTGGGACGAGGAGTACGCAAAGGTGCACTACTACAACAAGAGGATCGCGGAACTCAGGCGACCACTGACCCAGAGTTGATACAGTGGGCGGAGCGTGTTCGCTCCGCCCTTCCGTCCACACTGTTCACCGGACTGCGCGGGGAAACCGTGCTCGGAGAACGATGCTCACCTAGTCAGAGTGAATCTCCCGCCTTGGTAGATACCTACTTGGAACCCTTTGATACTGAAGATCACCCTCATACTCTCCTGCGGCACACCTGGGAAGAACCTGGTGAGCCAGGTCATCGGAGCAGCGGCAGCCTCCTCGAAAGCGGCCGCAATCTCTGAGTCCGACACGGTGAAGTTGGTTCCAGCGATGTACACATCCCACGTCGGCTGGGTCAGCGTATCCACGAAAAGGTCCACCGACGTGGGCCCCAGAAAGCATCGGACGCTCTGCCGCATGAGCTTAGTGGTAAGGGCCCCCGGGCAGTTGTAATAGGCCGTGAGCCGGACCGCGGCGAATTCCGCCACGGACAGGTTGGCAGGCTGGTTGAAGGAGTCGGGAAGGTATGGGTAAACGGCCGCGCCGGCTAGCCCCGCCAGGGCGAGCGCCACGGCGACAGCTGCAAGCACGGCAACCGAAGTCCGGATCCAGGCCGAATTCCAGTTCATGTAGAGCCCTCCATCATCAGTATCTCAGTGAAGTCCCACCGGGCGACTGGCGACAGGTGCGGACTCAGTGTTTAGCCAACTTGACCTGCGATCCTTTCGGCGACACGGGTCCTCTGGGCCGGGGTCGCGAATGCGGCCTCAAGAGCATTGTGGTTCGTCACGCCGAACTGACCCGGGTCTACACCCCACACCTGCCGGGCGAGCCGGTATTCGTGCGACAGGGTTATGCCGGAGATGCCCGGGTCGTCTGTGTTCAGGGTGACCCGCACCCCAGCCTCCATGAGTCGCATGAGAGGGTGAGCCTCGATCGAAGGCACCACCCTGGTGTGAACATTGCTCGTAGGACAGACCTCCAACACTGTTCCACGTTCCACAAGAAGCGCCAGGGTCGCCCCATCTTCGACGGCTCGTATCCCATGGCCCACACGTGTCGCCCCAAGTTCCGACACAGCGATTCTCACAGACTCAGGTCCTTCTGATTCCCCTGCATGCACCGTGACGCCTAGCCCGCTGGACCGTGCCCAGGCGAGTGGGCGAATGTACTCGCGAAGCCCCACCTGTCTTGTGTCAGCCGCGATGTCGATGCCTCTGACGCCTGAGTCCATGTAGTCCCGGGCCAGGCGGACCGTTTCCCATCCTGCTCTCTCCCCCTCAGGCTGGGGAATGATGAGGATGAAGGAGACATCGATCCCCGGCGGAGTCTCGCGGGCTCCCTCCAGCACCGCCTCAACCACTCGGGCCGGGCTGAGGCCGGTGAGCCCCTGGACGAAGATGGGGGCAAAACGCAGCTCTGCGTAGACTATGCCGTCCGACGCGCAGTCTTCGATAGCTTCCCGAGTGATGCGGGAGAGGTCAGCCTCCGAGGCAATGCACGGCATGAAGAACTCGAACTTGGCGAGGAAGTCGAGAAATGACTTGTCCCCAGGCCCTATCTGGATCCGGGGGGCTATGTCGTCAACAGACAAGTCCCAGAACATGCCGCGGTTCTTCCGAAACAGATCCAGAATGGTCGACGGCCGGATCGCCCCTTCCAGGTGTCGGTGTAGTTCCACTTTGGGCATCCGCGAAAAATCATCACTGCTAGCCATCGCGTGCGCCGCCTCCCCGATCACCGGGACGATGCCCGGTACCTGCCGATCCCCAAGTACTTGCCGATGTTCGCAGACTCATCTACGAAAGGTTCGATAGATGGGCCGGCAGAAGTCATGATAGTTGCGACGCCGGGCCCATGCCCTGCCAGCAGGCAATCTGAGTGAACCACGACCCCGATGCTGATCGCCCCACGGCGATAACTCCTTCCGAAGAGGTTGTCGCAGTCGTCGAGGGCGACGAGGTCACCGAATCTGAGCCTATCCAGGCCCAGTTCCGCGATTTCCGCTCTGTCGGTAGTGGTTATGTCGTAGTCCCCCGACGCAGTGTCCGGCTCACCAATCCCTGAACCCATCAGCCTGGCCGGAACCCTGGCAGCAACGGGCACCCTCAGCTTTCCACCGGATTCGGCAACACCCATGCGGTCCAGGAGATCAGGATCGAGGTTGTACACCCTCACCTCGGGGTAGTCGAGAAGCCTGAGACCTTGGCCGTACCCGCGGATCAAGATCTTGTCGTCTATCGCGAGCTTATCCAGGGCATCATCGTCGAAGTCTATCAGAACGTGCTCGATCCCCCCGTGATGCCCAGTGACGACGCCTTCGGCGTCCTTGGCGTCTCCGCTCACCACGCGCGCCTTGTTGCCGATGCACGCCAGGACATTGTACCCAGTATTCTTGGAATCAGACCGCTTATCATAGTCGGCTGCGGTCGACACTCCCGGTTCTATGTGGTCCCCGGCCCAGCCAAAAGCCCTATCTCCGACGCGCACGTTGTAGGTGATCCCGCCCACCCCGGGCAACACGAACGGCACACCGTCGGCGCCGATTCGGAATGCCTGCTTGCGCACGTGCGGCGCAACCACACCTTGCAGCGAGATCATGACGAGGTCGTCTCTGTTGGTGAGAAGCAACCTAATACCACCCCTTCATCTCGATTACGCCGGGTAACGTTATTCACCCACCGCCCGCGGGATTCCTGCTGAGGTGGCGTCGGGCTGAGCCACGTCGGAGCGGATTGTAAACAGGCCCCTCGATTCCTGCCTCCCGACACCCGGGCCCGAAATATGCGCTTCGCAGGCATTCCACCGAGATCGCGCGAGAATATGATGGACCTGAAAGCGTGTATACCCCAGGGAGGAAGGAAAATGCAGAGTCAAGACATGCCAGTCCCGGAGATGCCGGGATACATGCCGATGAGGCTGGCGCGCGCCTACGTACCGCCGCAAGTCTACACCACCAGGTGGGACCCGGCGGAGGGGCTGAGGCGCGGGACGATATTCCCCGAGCTTTACATGCCCTATATGCAGGACTATGCACCGCCAGTTCGGCCGTGGGAGGCGACATGACAATGAACCCGGGTACCATGGACCCCGTGAAGAAGCAGTTGCTCGACTGCCTCCAGGCCCTCGAGTTTGCCGCCATCGAGCTAAACTTGTACCTGGATACGCACCCGGAGGACACACGGGCACTCGCGGATTACAACCAGATAGCCGCGGCTCTGATACGGACACGCGCCGCGTACGAGCAGGCGTACGGGCCTCTGCTGAATTACGGGCAGTCGCTGTCGCACAACCGGTGGGCGTGGCTCGACGAACCGTGGCCCTGGGAAACCCAGGGTTAGGAGGGAGCACGGACGATGTGGGTTTATGAGAAGAAGTTGGAGTACCCGGTCAGGGTAAGCGGGCCCAATCCGAGGCTTGCGAAGAACATTATCACCCAATACGGCGGTCCTGACGGTGAGTTGGCCGCATCGCTGAGGTACCTTACTCAAAGGTATAGCATGCCGACGTCGCGGTCCAAGGCGGTTCTTACCGACATCGGCACCGAGGAACTCGCCCACATGGAAATCGTCGCCGCCCTTGTCTACAATCTTGTAAAGGATGCACCGCTCGAGCAGATAAAGGCGGCTGGGATGGATGGGTACTATGCCGACCACGACCGCGCACTGTACTTCGTAAACGCTGAAGGAGTGCCGTGGACAGCCGCGTACATTCAATCCAAGGGAGACCCAATAACGGACATCCACGAGAATATGGCTGCGGAGCAAAAGGCGCGCTCCACCTACGAGTGGCTGATCAACTTGTCAGACGATCCTTGCGCAACTGACGTCCTCCGGTTCCTGAGGGAGCGCGAGGTTGTGCACTTTCAGAGGTTCGGAGAGACCCTCGATCACTTGCATGAGTGCCTCGACGGGAGGAAGCTCTGGTAGGCGGGAAGCCCCTGCTGACGAACTCACATGATGAACAAGCCGTCCACACGCTGTGGGCGGCTTGACTCGTCCTGGAGGGTATGCTATTTTGGGGGTGCTGTTGCGCCTTTCCACAATTTGTAGGAGGGATTGCTTTGGCCCAGGACACATTCGGAATCGGACAGGCGGGAATCATCAACCCCGGCCCAGTCCGCCGTAATCTCTCAGTGGCCAACCTGGTCGAAAGAGCGCTCGCAAGAGGCGAAGGCGTGCTGAGCTCCACGGGGGCACTGTGCGTGAGGACCGGTAAGTACACAGGGAGATCCCCCAACGACAAGTTCGTAGTGGATGAGCCAGAGAACCACGATCTGATAGCGTGGGGACCTGTGAACAAGCCTATGTCGGAGGAGAACTTCCGCAGGCTCAAGGCCCGCCTTCAGGCGTACCTACAGAACCGAGAGATCTTCATATTCGACGGCTTCGTAGGAGCCGATCCCCTTTTTCGGCTTCCGATTCGGTTCATAAACGAGCTCGCGTGGCAGAACATATTCGTCCACCAGCTGTTCATCAGGCCCACTCCTCAGGAGCTGGCATCCCACACTCCCGGGTTCACTGTCATATGCGCACCCGGGTTCCTCGCAGTGCCTGAGCTTGAGGGGACGAACTCCGAGGCCGCAGTGGTCCTGAATTTCCAGGAGAGACTGGTCTTGATCGCGGGATCGCAGTACGCAGGAGAGATGAAGAAGTCCATCTTCACTGTGATGAACTTCCTCCTGCCGCTCTCGGGCGTTCTGTCCATGCACTGCTCGGCAAACATCGGTGAGGACGGCGCCACGGCCCTGTTTTTCGGCCTCTCTGGGACAGGTAAGACCACGCTCTCGGCCGATCCCGCCCGTCGCCTGATCGGTGACGACGAGCATGGGTGGACGGACGAAGGGGTCTTCAATTTCGAAGGTGGGTGTTACGCCAAGTGCATCAACCTCTCGAGGGAGCGCGAGCCCCAGATATGGGAGGCGATCAAGTTCGGGTCGGTCATCGAGAATGTCGTGCTCGACGAGGCCACCAGGGAACCGGACTACACCAGTGACGCCATAACCGAGAACACCCGGGCGGCCTACCCGGTTCACTACATACCCAATGCGGCAATACCAGGGGTTGGAGGCCACCCATCCGCAGTCGTCTTCTTGACCGCTGACGCTTTCGGCGTTATGCCGCCCATCTCGAAACTGGAACCAGCCCAGGCCATGTACCACTTCCTCTCTGGATACACGAGCAAGCTCGCCGGTACAGAACGTGGGATCATCGAACCCGAGGCGACCTTCTCCACCTGCTTTGGCGCGCCGTTCCTCCCGCTCCCAGGCATGAAGTACGCCACTATGCTCGGCGAAAGGCTCGAAAAGCACGGCTCACAGGTGTACCTCATCAACACTGGATGGTCTGGAGGGCCATACGGCGTGGGCAAGAGGATAGACCTTGCGTATACCAGGGCAATGGTCAACGCGGCTCTCGACGGGAGACTGAAGGACGTCCCGTTCAGGCTCGACCCGGTCTTCAACGTGCTGGTGCCCGAGAGTTGCCCCGGAGTCCCTTCCGAGGTTCTCAATCCGCGGAACACATGGGCTGACCCGAGAGCCTACGA
>JANLFS010000017.1:17703-36967 GCA_024655925.1 Bacillota bacterium
CCGCCGCGCAGCTCGCCGCTAGGTTCGCTAAGAACTTCGCGAAGTTCACGGGGGTATCCGAAGAGGTGGCCGCAGGGGGACCCAGGGTCTGACCGTGCGGTCTCGCCGCGTCACCCCTTTACCCCGGCGGCCACGAGGCCTGTGACCGTAGATCTCTAGTGCGGAAAAGCCCAATCTGCACACACAAACGTTAGGGGCTGGTGGGGATGGCTTTCGCAGGCATGAGTCTGGCTGAACTCCTTCGGCTGCTGCTTCCGTTGGTAGTCTTGGAGTCCGGGCTGAAGGCATACTGCCTGATCTCTCTATCCAGGAACGAGGCCTCCACTCTCCCGAAGTGGGCGTGGGCCTTGATAATCCTGTTCGTCTCCACCTTCGGGCCCCTGGCCTATCTGATCTTCGGACGAAGGAAGGACCGAAATGCTTAGGGTCGAGGGCCTCTGCAAGTCCTACAACCACGTACAAGTGTTACGCGGCGTGACCTTTGAAGTTGAAGACGGTCAGGTATTCGGGTTTCTCGGGCCCAACGGAGCGGGCAAGACAACTACGATGAACATCCTGGCCGGCCTCATCGGCTTCGATTCCGGCTCGATCACCATCGACGGCGTGGACGCGGTGGCAGACAGATCTCGCTTGCGTGGGCTTACCGGGTATCTCCCGGAGAACCCGTCATTCTACGGGTATATGTCCGCCCGGGAGTATCTCCTTTTCACCGGAGAGATAGCCGGGTTTCGTCCCCAGGATAACCGGGACAGGTGCGAAGAGCTCCTCCGGGTGACGGGACTCGCCGCGACCGGCAGGAAGCCTTGCGGCAGCTTCTCGCGGGGGATGAAGCAGCGGCTTGGGATCGCAGTTGCGCTCTACAACCGCCCCAAGCTTCTGTTTCTGGACGAGCCCACCTCCGCCCTGGATCCCGGGGGAAGACTCGAAGTCCTGGAGCTCATCGGCAAGCTCAGAGAGGAAGGCATGACCATATTCCTCTCGACTCATATTCTCAACGACGTGGAGCGAACGTGCGACTCGGTGAGCATCATAAAGGACGGCAGGATCCTGGTTACAGATAGGCTGGAGAATCTGAGGAGCCGGTACATCCAACCCATCATAGACGTAGGATTCGACCGCCGGCTGGATGGCCCGCCCGAAGAGATCGAGACCTTGCCGTGGGTGCAGAAAGTGACGGTTGAGGGAGACAGGGCGGCCATATACGTGTCGGACTTGGAGAGCGCGAAACGGGGGTTGCTGCCCCGGCTTGCAAGCCTGGAGGCGTCGGTCACCTCATACCAGCTCAGGCAGGCTAACCTCGAGGACATCTTCGTGAGGCTGGTGAGAGAGTAATGGCGACGTTCGGTGCTTACCTCAGAAAGGAAACGCTGGAGTCGATGAGGCAGCACAGGTACCTAGTTGTCGGCGCGTTCTTCCTGTTCTTCTCCGTGTCAACGCCGATACTCCTCAAACTCATGCCCGCTATCGTCCGGAGCCAGATGCCGGAGTTCCCCGAGGCGTTGATGAGGTTCGACCCCGCATATGTCTGTGAGAACTACATACGCAACATGTTCCAACTCGGAAACCTGCTCGTAGCCTTCCTCCTCATGGGTGCTCTCGCGGACGAACTCGCCCAGAACAAGCTGGTCTTCCCCGTCTCTCAAGGCGCCGACCCCAAGGCAGTGGTCCTCGCAAAGCTTCTCCATTACGGGATAGTCGTGGCGGCCGGAGCTTTCCTGGGCTTTCTGGTCGTCTACTACTACGCACTGGCGCTTTTCTCCGGGGACTCCCCAACACTGGCCGAGGCTTTCAGGAGCGCGACCCTCCTCTCAGCCTACTTCGTAACCCGGGTGTTCCTGGTGGTCTTCCTGAGCAGTCTCTTCCGAAGGCCTCTCGCCGCAGGGCTCATTGCCTTGCTCGTAAGCTACCTCGACCCCCTGCTTTACTCTCTTCCGCGGTTCCGCAACTACATCTCTTACTCCCTGATCTCGGACGCGGCGACTCTCGGCCGCATCTCGCAGGGAGTGAATGGATGGGTGCTCGCCACGGCCCTCATCGTTCAGCTCGCCGCGGTCGCCGCCTTGACTGTCTGGCGGATGAACAGAGTGGAGGTGGTGTCCAGAAGCTGAGCAAGGCAGGCCCCGCCCGGGCTCACCTCCGCCTCATCCGTCCGCTCTTCTTGCTCATCTCCCAAAGGCGGTCCGCGAACCCCTCGATTACCTCGCGCATGGCCAACCGCGCCCTCCAGTGCTCAGGGATGCCAGACTCGCCGTAGTACGCTCCCGCCAGCTGCCCTAAGACGGCACCGGTGGTGTCCGAGTCGTCCCCGAGGTTCACAGCGATAATAACGCTCTCTTCGAAGGACCGCCCCTTTCCAAAAGCCCACAAGGCGGCCTCGAGGGACTGAACACAATACCCGGTCCCCCTGATCTCAGGCGGATTCTTACGGAGGAACGACCCACGGGCGATCTCCGCCACTTTCGGTGCCAGAGGCTCTCTGTTCCAGATCCCCGCCACCGGCTCAAACATGCTCCCCAGGAGTTCGTCTTTCGTGGCCCCTTTGATCGCGCCGACCATGAGGGCGGCGAGATAGCGACACGCGTCCACTGCCTCACGGGCGGCGTGGGTCGTCCGGGAGCTGTCGGCCGCCCGGGCCACAGCCTCCTCAGGGGAATCAGCATAGAAGAGGGGCACAGGCGCAAGCCGCATGATTGAGCCATTTCCAGCGGTCATCGGGTCCTCAGAACCACAGTAAGGCTCGCCCGTTCGCTCGAACCGGCGCAGGGCTGAGTGGACCGTGTTCCCGATGTCGAAGCACCGGCCAGTGCTGGACAGGTGCCCCTCGCGGAGCCACATCACGTACCTCTCAAGCTGGTCTTGGGGGTCGAACCCGCCCGTTTCCACCAGGCTCTCTGCCAGGCAGAGAGCCATAGACGTGTCATCCGTCCACTGCCCCGCGGAGAGCCCGAACGGACCCCCGCCCACCATGTCCACCACCGGCTCGAAGGGACCGGGGCTCTTGAACTCGACCTGGGCCCCGAGGGCGTCCCCGACCGCAAGCCCGAGAAGACTGCCTCTGTATCTCTCTCTCGTGTCCAGTTCACATCACCCACCCGTTCACTGATCCGGCCCGTCGAGGACCCGGTACAGGTACCACTTCCTGGCCCTGCCGCCCCGATCCAGGTAGATCTCGTACACCTTTCCGTCCTCGCCCAGGAGTCTGAAGTAGTTCCGGTGCCTGCGGGTGCGCCAGGACCGGGCAGCGGGGTGTGTCCCTCCGAAGCCCCAGTCCTGCCACTCCGAGAGAACCTCGCGGACTGCCACGATCCGGCCCTCGCATACAAAAGCTAACGGCCTTGCACCCTCAGCGTCTGTGGATACCTTGACCGGCTTGCCCACGAACTCAGACACCAACCCACCGCCCTGTCATTCGGGCCCGACACAGCCCCGGGTCCGGTTCTTGCCCCCCGAGCGCCCTCATCCGGAGAGGCCTACAGAAGACCCAGGCTTCTGTGCTTGCCCGCGATACTATCGGCAAGGCGATCGACAGCCTCAAGGTCAGCCTGTCGAGGCAACCCCCGGCATATGACGGGTTCCAAGATCTCGGCCTTGAGGTTCGTAATCGTCGATGCGATCTGTTCTACCGCTTTCCCGCCCCAGCTCTGGGAGTTCAACACAGACACGAACCTCACTCTCGGCCTGAGTGCATTGGCCAGGAAGGCCGCGTTGACCGCAAGCGGGTGCGCCCCAGCCAGCACCGTGGGTGTGCCTATCACCACTGTCGCCGCGTCAACCAGGGATATGGCGAGCTTGCCGATGTCCGTCCCTGTCAGCTCATACTGCTGCACCCCGACACCGCGAAGGCTGAGCGCCTCAACGAGCCTCTCCACCATGACTTTGGTGCTGCCGTGCATAGTCACGTAGGCAACGGCCACCAGGTTTGCAGGCGGTCCCGAAGTCCACTCCCTATATGCGTCGACGATGAACGACGGCCGCTCGTAGATCGGGCCGTGGCTCGGGGCGATCATCTTCACGTCGTAAGGCGCAAGCTTCTCAAGGTTCTTTTGGATCACGTTCGCGAAAGGCATCATGATCTCTGCGAAGTAACGCTTCGCGGCCTCGTATACCCTGGCCTCGTTCGCGACATAGAGATCACTCGTGGCCAAGTGGGACCCGAAGAAGTCACAGGAGAACAGAATCCCATCAGGCTGGAGGTAGCTCACCATTGTCTCGGGCCAGTGGACCCATGGAGTGTGGATGAAAGTGATAGTCCGCCCTCCCAGGTCGAGCGTGGCCCCATCCTCTACTGTCATGAACCGATCCTCCGGTATGTGCAGAAGGTCGATGAGGAACGTCTTCGCCTTGGGTGATGCGACGACAACTGCCCCGGGGAACTTGTCGAGCACCAAGGGTATGCATCCGGAGTGGTCCTGCTCACCATGGTGAGCCACGACGTAGTCCACCCGCTCGGTCTCCTCGAGTTTCGACATTAGCTCGTGTGCCATGGTGGGGTCGACCGCATCCAGGAGCACGGTCTTGTCTTGCCCCCGGACGAGGTATGCGTTGTAGCTTGTCCCATCAGGAAGCGGAATCAGGGAGTCGAAAAGCCGTCTGTCCCAGTCGACGGCGCCCACCCAGCAGATGCCTTCGCGAATCGGCCTAGCCTTCATGATTACGACGCCCTCCGTGATCATAATATGGACCTAACATGCGCCTCCACTTATTGACAGCACTCACTTCCCCATCCTGCTTGATGGCATACTGAAGCTCGGGCGGATCACCTGCTCTGTCTGGAACGGGGGTCGGATTCATATGTCCGCTGTCTTGATTGGAGCCCAAGTGCGTCTCCGGGGGACCCTCGCTGCGGCCGCGCTGGCCGGTCTCATCGCAGGGATCGCGCTCGTCGCGGGCGCAGCCCCTTCGCGCGCGTCCGCGCCAGCTATCGTCACATCAGAATGCGTCGACTTGGTCCTTCACCTGTTCGCCCATGTTCCGATGCCCGGCAATGCCGCGGAGAACTACGACGCCACTTACGTCGCCCAAATCAGATCGGCCAAGGCCCGCATGACGAACCCGCCGGCCCACCTTGACCTCAGAGCCGCCCTGGCGCCTGCGGCCCCGCGTTTCGCAGCCAGCATGCAGTTACAGGCTCTGACGGTGATCCCGGTTGTCTTCGCGTCAGTGGATGGACCTCATCAAGGCGGTCAAGTATATAGCATCCGGGGGTTCGGCGGACTCCTCGGGGTTGTCCGGCATGCATCACGCCCTTGCCGCGGATCTCGCGGCCATGATGTCTCCTGCCGACCGTGAAGCAGTCTCGGTGTTCGTCCGAGTGATGGCGGAGGAATACGCTTCGTTCTACAAGGCCTACTGGAGGTCGGGAGCCCGCGTGCGCGAAGATGCCAGGGCCGCCTTTGAGCGGTTCTGGAATGCCCACGGGCGAGCGGCCGCGTCCCGGATCATCGACTCGCAGCCTTTCGCAAGCACAGCGGTGGTTCTCTCCGAGACCATCTGGAAGAACGGACGCGGAGTCCAGTTGGGCCAGGCAGGCGGGGCGATAGTCCCGTTGCCTGAGCCGAGCGCCTCCCCTTACCCGAGTTACTTCACAGCCGTCCACGAGCTGACCCACGTGTTGAGCGATTTGATCGTCTTGGGCGCCATTGGCATGGATCGCTCCAGCGTCAGCATTTCACAGCAGGACCGCGCCGGGTTCCAGATCCATTCGATGCTCGAGGCGGGTGCCATAGTCGCAGACTTCTTGGTCTTTCAGGCTGCGGGAGGCGAGTGGACCCGCCAGTATCTGGATGCGGTCTCACGCTGGGTAGGCCAGCATCTCGGTGGAGAAGCGGACTTCCATCGGTTCTTCTCCCTCGACCCTAAGGTGTCAAAGGCGCTCAGGGAGGCCTTCGGGACGCCCTAGGCCCACGTGCAGAACACCACCGAGCGTCACGTCATTTTCGCACACCCAACCCGGTGAAAAGAAGAACGAGGCCGAGGAGGATCAGGGCGACCGGCCACAGCTTTGCCATCCACGCAAGCGCCTCGGGTGCAGTCCCGGCGAGGACGAGTGGGCCTCCGATCGCAGCAAGCACGACGCCGGGAACTAAGGGCCACCACATGGCGGTGGGGGTGAACAACGCAGATGCGACGGAGATCAGCACCCATCCCCCTGCGAACGCCAAAAGGAAGATCCCGCCTCTCGCAGGCTCTTCTACTGCGGCGAATGGGAGATCGACGAGGTAGGCGCCCGCTCCAATCCCAAGAAGTATCCCGCCGGGAACGAGCAGGCCTGCCCGCCGCGTGACTATACCCCATATCAGAAAGGTCAGCCCGATCGAGGGCAGCACCATGAGCCCCATCGTCCTACTGTCCACTATCTGCGCTGCAAGGAGGATGCCTCCGATCACGATGAGCAGTAGCCCCGCCGTGGTCCGGCCGCGCCGGATGTCAGAATCCCTTTCGTCGGTCATGAGTCTCCACCCCCAAAAGTGTACCTCCAGGTGCACGGAATCCCATTCAGGTGCCGCGCAGAGATCATCTTACACCATCACGGATGTCTTCTCCACAGGTGATTTCCCATGGAGCAAGCCCAACGATCCGGCCATCACAGCTAGCCCATGCGAGACGTGCCCCCTCCGCGTATTGGGCAGCCCGCCCGGCGACGGAACCGCGCCCGCCGTTGACCCGGACACGCCGCCTCCGCACCGGAGCAGCGGGAATAACCTTCCGCCTCGTCGCGGTAGGCAGGCTCCCGGGATCCGGCGGTGATCGGAGCCTAGCCAGGGAGCACTGCTCGAGTCGTCCTGAAGTGTACTTTTGCGACCTCAGCAAGGACAGCCTCTCCGTTGTCCGCCACAATCTGTCGCGCGACCTCGAGGATACGAGGATCGGATGCCCCCGGGGGCAGGTCCATGCCCACCTTCGCCGAGAGTGCGGCAAGCCGCCTCAGGAACTCGGCGCGGGCCAGGATCGAGGCTGCGGCCACGGCTGGGTCCTCCTCTGCCCGTGGGCGCTGTTGAAGCCGGACCTGTCTGCCGCGGCTCATAAGCGCCTTCTCCAGGTACGACCGGTCCCCGAACTGGTCGGCCACCGCGAGTCCCGCATCTACCCGAGTCAGGACGTTCTCGAGCGATCTCGCGTGCCCCCACGCGAGGACGCGGTTGACGTTCTGCATCTGAGCGTATAGCTCGTTGTACCTCTTGGGACCTATGACCACCACCGAATGTGGGCATGCGCTGGCAACGTCAACGGCCATCGGCCCGATTCGGGCGGCAGACAGGCGCTTGCTGTCCCGGACACCCATGTGGATGATTTCTTTCTCCGTCTCCGGGTCCACAAATACAGCGGCAACCACGAGCGGACCGAAGTAATCGCCCTTGCCCGACTCGTCCACGCCGACTCTGGCAGTTCCGACGGGCTGAAGTCTGGACTCCCTCGGAAGCCCCCTGGACCCGGCCACAACCACCAGGGGTCTGCCAGGGTAGCGCTCCTTCCACCATGCCTCAACCGTCCGAGCCATGCCTTCCGATCCACCCTGCACAAGACCTTTGCCTGACCCATAGATCGCGACTGATACCCGACCTTCCGCGCCCGCAATGGTGACCTGCCGCCCAGACTGGATCTGTCGGTCCTCCAACACCTGCCATCCCACCGACCGGGCGAACTCTCCGATGGCATCGGCTTCGGCGCCCGGTTCCCATCTTCCCATGATTGTCACCACCGCAGTCGCTCATTCACCAGAAATGCGGCAGAGCCACCTGGCAGGGCGGACGCCGCACCTCTTAAGTATCATTCCCGCTTGCATGGTTGGGAATCTTCGCGTACCGACAGCGAATTCCTTCATGTCCGCAGTGGACCCGGATCACCCGTGGTTCAGCGCCTGCTCATGGCATTGCCTGATAGTTGTAACTACTTCTGCGCGGCTGCAGGAAAACACCGAGGGGTGTAGAATATGCAATCAAACCGATAGGTTGCACCGAGCGCGTTCCCCAAATGACAAAGGCACACCCGTCGAAAGCCGGGGCCGCAAAGTCACGGGGCTAAAGGGATGTTCATCCCCATGCTGGCCGGGCCGCCTGAAGGGGAGGTGTTTTGTTTGGCTCTCCCCTTTGGGGGAGAGCCTCGTGTTTCGCGCACCCAGGAAGGGGGCCAGACTCATGAGTGTGGTGAGGGCCTGCAGGCGGTCCGAATGTGGGTTTACGCTCCTTGAGGTCATTGTGGCCATCGTCCTGGTAGGCACTGGTCTCATAGCGTTGCTCCACTCCATGGGGCAAGCAGTCGACGTCGATATGTTGGCCTCGAGGGCCCAGACCGCAGCCAACCTGGCCAACGAGACCCTGGAACTCTATCGGGTCTATTTCAACAACCATGACTACGACTTGCTGGTAAACCAGACAGAAACTCAGCAACAACCAGCTCTGGACGAGGCTGGGTACCACCTGTTCCGTCGGTCAGTCTCCGTGACTGAGTCGGGCACAGCTCCGAACCGATACTGGACAGTGTCGGTTACAGTTCGCTATGCAGTGAAGGAGCAGATGAGGAGTGTCAGATTTCAGACGGTGTTCGCTGAACGATAGAGGGTTTACCTTTGTCGAGGTGCTGATAGCCGCGGCAGTCTCGGTGATGATCCTCGCTGCGCTGAGCGCGGTCCTCTCGGGTTCTCTCTCCACGTGGCGCGTGACGTCCTCCTCGAGCGCTATGCAACACTCGGCAAATGTGGCCCTGTTCAACGTCACTTCCAGGGTGCGCCGGGCAAACACCGCAGAGATCCTGGAAGGGCCTCCGTCAGGTCTCAAGGCCACGGTCATGACTGAGTCAGGGTCCTACACATACATCTTCGCCCGTGACGGGTCGAATCTCACAGTACAGACCGCCCTGCCGTCGGGCAGCGTGGAGTTCGCCGTCGTCGCATCGGATGTGACCGATTTTTCGGTGTCCGAGGCGGGGACTGACTCCTACAGCATCGGCATCACCTGCAGTGACGGCACGAGATCCTACACCGCCAGGACCGTCGTGACCTTGCGCAGATAGAAAGGAGGAGGTGCTGGTGAAGCCCGTCAGAAGGGATGAACGTGGCTCGGCCATGGTGCTGGCCATGATTGCGCTGGTGGCAGTGGGTCTCCTCAGTGCTGCACTCCTCTCAGCCGCCACAGCGGCGTATCAGACAAGTGCGGCAACCCGCAACCGTGCGCAGGCACTTCTCATCGCTGAGGGCGGCGCGGAAAAGGTGTACCACAGGCTCAAGACGGATGTGTCGTACCGAGTAGACCGGCCCTTCAGCGAACAGGTGGGCACGGCAACCGCTACAGGCACTATCGACAGGCAGGGCACGACCTACGTGATCACGTCCACCGCCACGGTGGGTGGAGCGTCCGCCACTGTCCAGCTCGTCGTCTACACAGACGTGTATCAGTGCGGGATCTATGCAGGTGACTTCATCTGGGGACAGAACAACAACATCGTCCGAGGGGCCGACGTGGTCTCGGGAGGCCCCATCACTGGCGTGGCAGTGGACCCCGGGTTCTTCCTCCTGCCTTATAGCCCTCAGGTCTTCCCAGTATTCGCGCCGGCCGACTACAACACATACCCGCCGCCCGCGGTCAGCGGGAACACGATGACCGTCACCGGCACAAACTACTACGCAGGCACGTTCGGAGGTCTGCAGATCGAGAACGACTTGGTCATCAGGTGCCCGTCGGGGTGGGGCATCATCTTCATAGACGGCGACCTGCTGGCCAAGAACAACCTGCTGCTCGAGGGCAACCTCGTGCTCCTTGTGAACGGCAGAATGGAGGCCAAGAATACCGCGACAACAACTGGTGAGACTCACATCATCGTCAGACGTGACGTCCAAATCAAGAACAGCATGTCTTTGGTGGGCAACATGATCGTCGAAGGTTCTTTCGAGTGTAAGAACAACCTGTCCCTCGTCTACCAGGATTCGGGGTGGAGCCTCATGCCGAACGAGCCCATGGGGTCGAGATGGTCGGTATCCTGGCGCAGATGATTCTGGGCAGGCCGGGCACTCCTATGCAAGCAGGGGAGGCGATCCTCGCCTCCCCTGCTTCTTCCCGGTCGACGGTCAGCTGTCCGGACGTACGCGCGGGCCGCCTGGAGCTGGATCCGGTGTCGTCCGGGGCCGTCTGACTACTTCAGCCAGAGCAGTTCCGAAGTACCCTTCGGGCCGTGTTTCACAAGGTGTTCAGCCATTTCGGCCAGGAGTTCCTCGTTTGTGATGTTGCCCGTATGTCCCATGCGTGGGAATGTCTTCACATACCCATCGTAATACGGGTCCTTTGTCGACTCCAGAAACTCCTGGAGATAGTAGACGCCGTTATTGAGATAGTAGTTGTCCATGTCACCGATTCTTATGTGGATCTTCCCCACAAGCTCGGGCCCGAGGGTCGCCCATTCCCTCTCGAGCTTGTAGCGGATGTCGTAGTTCTCTTTCCAGTACTCGGCCACGTCGCGGTTGATCTCGCCGGTTACAGGATCCCAGATCGGGGCAGGATAGCCGTCCGGACCGACCGGGCTGTACACTGCCTCCCAAATAGCCCACTGCCCGCCAGATCGGCTGTTCGTTCCCAAGGCGCGTTCCCAGTCGTTCTCCTGCTTGATGGTGAATCTCACATCCCCATCGATATCCCTCGAACTGGGCCGCTCAACTTTCACCCACTCATACTCCCGGTAATAGGCATTGGTGTCCTCGTAGATATTCACAAGCTGGTACGCCCGGAAATCACCCGAGTCTGGGCAGAGAGGCCAAGTCCCTCCGAAGAACTCGGGATACCAGACCTGCAGGGCCAGCGCCTCCCACCCTCCGGTGGACCCGCCGCTCAGAAGGCGCGCCCAGCCCTCGGGGATCACCCGGAAGTTCTGTTCGATGTAGGGGATCAGCTCCGTTATGATGGCATCCCCATATGGGCCGAGATTGGCGGAGTTGACCGAATAGGACGTGCCATAGTAGGGATTCGCATCTCTGAACTCCACCACGACCATCTGCGGGCACTCATCGGACATCCAGAACTTGTCGAACGGCCGGCCCTGCCCGAAACGGAGAGGCGCCCGCTCACCGGGCCAATGGCCCTGCTGGTACCACACGGGATAGTACGCATCGGGGTGTGTATGATAGGTCCTCGGAAGGAGAATGTTGGCCCCCAAGTACATGGGCTGTCCCCAGAACTCCGTGAGAAGCTTGCTCTGGATCTTGACGTACTTCACGAACTCGGTGTCAACCGGATTACCCTGCTGGAGCACTTGCCCTTCCTCAAGCGGCCTCACAGGCGGAATCACTTCCGTAAGGGACAGCACGACTTTGCCTGTGGTCGCAGGGTCGATCTTGACCTTCTGCACTGCGCTTTTGAGGTTGCCCGGGCCACTGAACATTCTTTGCGGTCCGCCTGCCCCGGTATCCAGGAACAGCTCGACCGTGTGGCCGTCCGCCCGGTGGAACGTGGTGTACACTGTGAAGAAGGCCTGTACGAAGTATTCACCCGGAGGAATGTCAGCGATGCTCGCAAAGGGGTACCCGGCGACCTCAGGGTCCCCGGCCGCTATGGTCATTGCCTCATCTGCAGCTACGTTCCTGACGTTCTTTCCCCAGATGGGAACCCCGGTCACATCCACCTGGTCTTTGGGCTCCGATTCACCGTCTGTTGAGATTATGACGAAGACCCGGCCGGTGAGCGGGCCTGGGTTGGCCGAACCGGGGAAACTGATCTCGAACTCCAGGCTCCGCTCGGCTTGAGCAGCCCATGCACTCGTCGTCCCTACTGCTGCGAGGATAGCCAAGCTCAAGACCACATACAGCATCCGTTTCACTGTGTGTCTCTCCTTCCTATGTATGTCTATCCATTCATAATGCATTACTATTCGGATCATGTCAACCCCAGATCGTTTGCGCTGCAATCGCCTGTTTGTTCCAGCGTCCCACTGCAAACACCGTAGGCCCGGCCAACCCTGGATCATGCTCCATGTGCTTCATGCAAAGAAAAAGATCCACCGGACAGTCCGGTGGATCAAACCTTGGTGGAGGCGCCGGGAGTTGAACCCGGGTCCGAAGAGGTCACTTGAAGAACTTCTACGAGCGTAGCCCGTGTACTAGAGTTCGCAGCCGAAGTCGCGCACGGACGCGCTGCCCGGCGGCTATCCCGATACTCTTATCGCGCACCTCCGAGAATTGGTGCGCGAGCATCCTGGTTTAGATGACGCCCTTGCCAGGCTCCCAGGATAAGCCCGGGTCGGACGGCTGCCTAGTTAGTTAGGCAGCGTAGGCGTAATTGTTGTTGGCACTTATCGTGCTTCCACCGATTAACGAGCAGGTGGGATCTCGGCTCGCCGCTCTTCGCGCAACGCTCCCCGTCGAGACCGTAACGCCCCCACAAGACACATCTTGATTATACTATGCCCAGGTGTCCAGGGCAAGCGTGCCCGCACGCACTTTGAAGGCATACCGCGCCCAGTCGCGCCGTCCGCCCGGCACTACTCCCTCCTTGTGAGCTTAGACTCCCTCTCTATTTCCCGGCTGGCCTCACGTTTCGCGATATCCTCACGCTTGTCGTAGAGTCGCTTCCCCCGCGCCAGAGCGATCTCGACCTTCGCCAACCCCCGGACGAGGTACATACTGAGAGGCACAACCGTGAAGCCTTTCTCCCTCACCCTCGAGTCGAGCCGACGAATCTGGGTCTTGTGCAGAAGGAGCTTACGCGGACGTCTGGGGTCGTGGTTGAACCTGTTTCCATAATCGTATTCGCTTATGTGGGAATTGACCAGGAAGACCTCTCCCCCACGCACCTCGGCATAAGCGTCAGTGAGGCTCACCTTGCCCCGCCGGACACTCTGTATTTCGGTTCCGGTCAGGGCTATGCCAGCCTCGAAAGTCTCTTCTATGAAGTAGTCATGCCGTGCCCGCCTGTTCGTTGTGACGAGTCTCTCCTCCGGCCCTTTCTCCGTCATCCCGTTCACCTCCAGCCCGTACGTGGGCCTACAAAAGGTCTTCCCGGCCTATAGGCCCAGTTCCCTCGCCTTCTCTTGCATCGCCGTCACGCCTATCTCCACGAACTCCTGCAGGGTCAGCCCGATCTCCTCACATCTGCGGATCTGCTCTCGCCTCGCACCTCGCGCAAAGCCGCTCTCGCGGAACCTGTTGAGTACGAATTCCGCATTGATGGCAGCCAGCTTCCGGGCCGGATGTATCAGGGCGGACGCCACAATCAGCCCGGTCAGGGGATCCACTGCGTGGAGTGCCTTGTCCATCAGCGAGAGCCTGGGCACACCATGGTAATCATTGTGCACCTTGACACAGTAGACGATCTCTGGGTCCACACCCAGTTTCTCGAGGATCTCCGCCCCAACCACACTGTGTCGCGCTGGATCATCGGCAGTGGTGTCGTAGTCGATGTCGTGAAACAGGCCGGAAAGGCCCCACTTGGTCTCGTCTTCGCCGAACTTCCTTGCCAACGCCTCCATGCATGCTTCCGCGGCGATCATGTGCTTTATCAAGTTCTTGTTTTTCACGTGTGCCTTGACTGCCGCGAGTGCTTCTTCCCTTGTCAACACAATCACTCTCCTATCAGCTTACGGCTCAGTTCGCCGCGGCGGGCCCAGACTCTTCCCTGAGGAGGCGCCTGGCCAGCTTGCCTGACCCAGTCTTCGGAAGGGACTCCCGGAACATGATTTCCACAGGCACTTTGTAGTTCGCCAGATGTCTCCGGCAGAAAGCAATCAGGTCACGGCTGGATACCTGGGCCCCCGGCCCGAGCGCCACGTGGGCGACGACGACCTCGCCCCGGGCGGGATCCGGCCGACCCACCGCCACCGCTTCCATGACCGTAGGGTGCCTATAGAGGGTCTCCTCAACCTCCCTCGGATAGACCTTGTATCCTCCCACGTTGATCAGGTCCTTTTTCCGGTCCACGATGTAGAGGTAGCCGTCCCCGTCTACCCGCCCCAGATCGCCCGTGCGAAGCCACCCGCCCAGCATGGCCTCGCGCGTCTCAAGATCGAGCCCGTAATACCCGATCATCACGTTTGGCCCCTGAACCAGGATCTCTCCCACCTCGCCAGGGGGTACGTCCCTGCCGGCCTCGTCGACCACCCGCACTCTAACGCCCGGTATTGGCAGGCCGACTGATCCCGGCCTGACGGGACCACAGGCCGGGTTGACCGAGACAACTGGCGCGGCCTCCGACAGGCCATATCCCTCCACTATCCTGACCCCGAATCTCTCCTCAAACTGCCTGAACACATCCATGGGCAGGGCCGCACCTCCGGCCACGCACGCCCGCAGTGACCCGAGATCCCTCCCCCGTCCGTCTCTTGCGTTGTTCAACGCCACATACATCGCGGGCACCCCGGCGAACACCGTGACACGGTGCTGTTCAATCAACCTGAGGACGCCGGCTGGCACGAACTGGTCCATTATCACGATGGTGCCGCCAGTGAGGAGAGGCATATTCATGCATACCGTCGCCGCGAAGGTGTGGAACATCGGCAGGACGCACAGATGAACATCACGCGGTCCGGCATCGAGAGCAAGCCCTATTCCTTCCGCGTTGCTCACCAGGTTGGCGTGGGTGAGCATGGCACCCTTGGGGCGTCCAGTGGTTCCTGACGTGTATAGCACTACGGCGAGTTCACGCTCTCGATCGGCCACCGGCAAGTCCCCGCCCCGCCAGATGTCCTCCCACCTCCTTACGGTTGCCCCCGGGGTCACCACACGGGCGGGCACCGACCCGGCGTGCCGGACGAGTACCAGCCTCTCCACCCCGGGAAACCGGGTGTTGCCTGTCGTAATCACAGTCTTCGTGCCGGAATCGGACAGGATGTGCCCGAGTTCGGCCTGTTTGAGCAGTGTGTTCATGGGCACTGCCACTGCACCGAGGGAAGTGACGGCGAAATAGGCCTCGACGAACTCCGGGCTGTTGGGAAGGTGTATGCCCACCCTGTCACCCGGCCGCACTCCCTCCGCCAGAAGACCGAGTGCTCTGCCCTCGACCGTCCGCACGAGATCAGCGTAGGTGGTCTCCCGCTCGCGGAATATGAGGGCAGTTTTTCCGGGGGCACGCTCGGCCGCCCGGGATATGATGCCGTGGAGATCCATCAGCCCGCCTCCCACTCGATAACGTGGAGTCAACTGCATGTCCGATTCCACTGCCGCGGTCTCGCCCGGACGCATCACAAAAAACCAAGCCCCGCACCCTGCATGAGTGCGAGGCTCACCGGTCTCCGCATGCGGTAGGGAAGGGACTACAAGAAGACAAAGAGGATCGACGTGACCAAGAATGCCACTGCGACCCAGGTAGTCGCCCGATCCAGGAAAGCCTCGAACCCCTTCTGCTTGGAGAAGAAAAGCTGCCCGCCGCCGCCTATCGAACCGAGCCCCTCGCCCTTGCTCGGCTGGAGGATGACGACGGCAATGAGCCCGATCGAGATCAGAAACTGTATGATGACCAGGATTGTCTGGAGCACGCGCCCAACCCCCCATGTATCCGACTGCGCTCATTCTACCACACGGCAGGAACACCTGCAACTTGTCCGACGCCAGAAGTGTCCGGCGCCAAGCGCCGGCACCAAAGCCTCTACACTCGAATTCTCTTGCGTTGCCCCCGGCTGCCCTCCCTCATCTTGTTGACTGCAATGACCACGGGAGTCAGCACTAGCGCTGCAACGATCGCTTCTGGCACGCCCTGAACCACCGCGATGGACAGCGCCCCACCCTGCCCGCGCAGGGGAAAGTACCCGAAGTAGACTGCAAGCCCCAGAGTGCCCACGGTGTTGGTCAGACTCCCCGCGGCCGCGGCGATGGGAATGCTCCAGGATCTCCTGCCACAGATGCGGTAAACCAAGTATGCCACAACGCCAATCAGGAGCCGTGCTGGAATCACTACCCTCGGATCACCGAGGAACCGGAGAGTGAAGAGGCCGAAAATGAGCCCGACGAATAGGCCGACGATAGGTCCTTCGAGAATGCCTGCAAGCTCCACAGGCATGTGCATCAGGGTGGCCGCACCCGCGGGCGTGGGCAAGGGGATGAACCCGATACCGGTCACCCCGAGAACGAGAGTCAGGGATACCAGGATTCCCGAGATGGCAATCTGATCTACACTGAGTTTCACGGTAACACCTCCGTTCCAGCCCCTTTGCAGGGTGCCGGACGATACTTGGCTGCGGAGAAACCTGCCGGCATGAAAGCTGGTGCGGGGTCCCGGTCCAGGGTGATCCAAGCCCCGCGATACACCGTCAGGCTATGACCCTGCCCTCACAGACACCTCCTGAGCTCCTGGGCACCCGCCCAGAGTGGTCGCGGCCTCGACCGCCCTTAGAATCGCCGCTGCCACCATCTCCGCGGCGGCGGCTCCCACCGCAGTCAGGTGGGCCGCGCGGTCCTTACTCACAAGCCGAGTCCCGGTTGACAATACGAAGACCACGTCCCCGTCGTACATAGTATGCGCCGGTCTGACCGCCCTGGCAATACCGTCCTGCGCCATCTGGGCCACCTTGCACGCACCCTCCCGGTCGAGCAGCGCGTCAGTGGCAACCACTGCCAGAGTCGTGTTGGTTGGAAATGCCGCCACGTTGCCAGGCCCCATGAAAGCCCGCCGAGTTCGGTCGTACGCTCCGGCAATGATTTCGCCGGAGCCGGGATCCACAACGTCTCCGAGACAGTTTGCCACGGCGATCGCCCCTACCCAAGGTCCCTGCCCGGGTTCCTCTCCCTGGAGCTCGACGGCGAAAGTGCCTACGCCGCCTTTCATGGCATACTCCTGGCCGTGGGCCTTTCCGACCGTCGCTCCCATCCCAACCCCGATGTTCCCCTCAGGGCATGGGCCCGAGGACGCTGCCAGGCAGGCTTGTCGTCCCATCGAAGGGTCAGGCCGGCACCTGGAATCCCCTATGCCAAGGTCGTAGATTACCGCCGCTCCGACTATAGGGACAAGGCCAAACGGAGTCGGGAATCCGTGGCCGCGTTCTTCGAGGAACTGCATGACCCCGGAGGCCGCGTCCAGACCGTAGGCACTGCCTCCGGCCAGCACCACGGCCTGTGCCTTCTGCACGAGGTTGCACGGGCGCATCAGGTCTGTCTCGCGCGTTCCTGGTGCGGACCCCCGGACGTCGAGTCCGCACGTAGCACCGTCCACGGTCAGGACCACAGTGCACCCTGTAAGCCCGCGTTCATCGTGAGCATGGCCGACTAGGACCCCAGGAACATGCGTAATCCCGTACAACCCCAGCCCCTCTTCCGTTCGCGTGGTATGGGCGCGGCCGCGGGCCGCGCCCATAGAGTATCTATACGCCACAGACCACGTTTATCCTTCGCGTTCTCTAGCCAATGGAGTGGAACGCATCCATTCCAGCAAAGATGCCATGGTCACCCAGCAGGTCCTCTATCCTGAGAAGCTGGTTGTACTTGGCGACCCTCTCGGATCTCGACGGTGCGCCCGTCTTGATCATCCCGACGTTTGTGGCTACCGCGAGATCCGCTATGGTTGTGTCCTCGGTCTCTCCAGACCTGTGGGATATCACAGCAGTGTACCCAGCCCTCTTGGCCATCTCTATCGCCTCGAGGGTCTCGGTCAGCGAACCTATCTGGTTCACCTTGATCAGAACCGAATTGGCTACCCCCAATTCGATGGCACGTTTGATGCGTTCCGTATTGGTGACGAGCAGGTCGTCCCCGACGAGCTGGACCCGGTTCCCAAGCCTTTCCGTGGCAAGCTTCCACCCGTCCCAGTCGTCCTCGGAGAAGCCGTCCTCGATCGAGAGTATCGGGTACTTGGAGATCAAATCCTCGTAGTAATCGACCATACCGGCTGCGTCTAGCTCACGGCCTTCACCAGCAAGCACGTACTTGCCGTCCCGGAAGAACTCGCTTGCGGCAGGGTCTAGGGCCACGAACGCGTCCTTGCCCGGGGCATAGCCTGCCTTCTCGATAGCATCCACGATCGTGGCGATGGCTTCCTCGTTGGATTCCAGATTCGGCGCGAACCCTCCCTCGTCGCCGACTGCGGTCGACAGACCTTTCTTCTTGAGGACAGATTTCAGGCTGTGGAAAACCTCCACTCCCATCCGCAGTGCCTCGGCAAATGAATCCGCCCCCACCGGTACGATCATGAACTCCTGGATGTCCACGTTGTTGTCAGCATGTTTGCCCCCATTGAGGATGTTCATCATCGGCACCGGGAGCGTTCTTGCGTTCACGCCGCCCAGGTACTGGTAGAGTGGAAGCCCCACGGATTCCGCGGCCGCGTGCGCCACGGCGAGCGACACTCCGAGGATGGCGTTCGCCCCGAGCTTCTCCTTGTTGGGGGTTCCATCAAGCTCAATCATAGTCTGATCGATGGCGGCCTGCTCCCTTGCGTCCATCCCGACGAGCTCGTCTGCTATGGGGCCATTGACATTGTCGACGGCCTTGGTCACGCCTTTACCCAGGTACCTTCCGCGATCCCCGTCTCGGAGCTCGAGCGCCTCGTGCTGACCGGTGGACGCCCCAGACGGGACACATGCACGCCCCACAGTGTCGTCGGCAAGAGTAACCTCCACTTCGACCGTGGGGTTGCCTCTGGAATCGAGAATCTCCCGGGCGTAGACATCACTGATGGTTGTCATCGGCAGTCCGGCGGGGCAGGTCTTTCGAGTTCCCATCCCCGCCTCCGCTCCTTTCTCTAGTCTCGTTTGTGCTGGCCTACGGTTGTCCTGACTATCTCGGCAAACTCCCCGGCGACGAGACTTGCTCCACCTACGAGCGCTCCGTCGATGTCGGGTTCCCGGGCGAATTCGGCCATGTTACCGGGTTTGACACTGCCACCGTACTGAATCCGCAGAGCTGATGCCAGACCCTCAGAGTACAGGCTTGCCAGCGTGTCACGGATCAGCCTGGCTACCGCGGCAGCATCGGCTCCGGTGGACGCTTTCCCGGTCCCAATTGCCCAGATGGGCTCGTAGGCGATGACGATCCTCGCTGCCCCCTCCGGGCTGACGCCGGCGAAGGCTGCGCGGACCTGCCCGGCGACAAGGCCTTCAGTTTTCCCGGCTTCGCGCTGTTCCAGGGTCTCACCCACGCACACGATGGGAATGAGTCCCGCCATTAGTGCAGCCTTGATCTTCCGGTTCACCGAGTCGTCCGTCTCACCAAACATGGCGCGCCGCTCTGAATGGCCGATGATGACGTAAGTACATCCGGCGTCCACCAGCATCTCACATGAGACTTCACCGGTGAACGCTCCTTTGGATTCCCAGTGAACGTCCTGGGCCCCCACGGCAATTCCGGTTCCGCGCACTTTGTCCG
>JANLFS010000018.1:0-14668 GCA_024655925.1 Bacillota bacterium
CCTGAAGGCGGGGGCTCCCGACGCCGCGTAGTCCGGTGGACATTGGGAAGATCCTCGTTGTGGGCGCGGGCCAGATGGGCTCTGGCATCGCGCAAGTTGCCGCGCAGTCAGGTATCGATGTCGTCCTGTCCGACTTGAGTCTCAAGGAATCCCAGAAGGGACTCGCGGGGATCACGAAGAATCTCGAAAGGTTGGTAGCGAAAGGGCGGATCACACGCGAAGACCGCGATCAGGCACTTGGCCGCATAACGTGTGCTGAGGGCCTGTCTGTCGGATCTGCCGCGGACATGGTGATCGAGGCCGTGGTCGAGGAGGTCGATGTCAAGCGCGCCCTCTTCAACGAACTGGGCGCGACGTGCCCAGAGGACGTCATCTTCGCTTCGAACACCTCTTCCATATCCATCACCAGGCTCGGCCGGGCCTCCGGCAGACCCGACAGGTTCGCGGGGATGCACTTCATGAACCCTGTTCCCGTCATGCAGCTGGTGGAGGTGATTCGGGGCCTCGAGACTTCCGATGATACTGTAGCGGCCGTGACAAGCCTTGCACAGAGGCTCGGGAAACAGCCCGTTGTCATGAGCGACTCCTCTGGGTTCGTCGTCAACCGCCTGGCCATTCCCATGATCAACGAGGCTGTGTATTGCCTCTCCGAGGGCGTGGCGGACGCTGAGTCCATAGACACGTGCGCGAGACTCGGCCTGAACCATCCCATGGGCCCCCTCGCCCTGGCTGACTTGATCGGGCTCGACACGGTCGTTTCCATTCTCGAGGTACTGGCGGCGGAGACCGGGGACCCGAAGTACCGACCGTGCCCGCTCTTGCGCAGGATGGTGGATGCCGGCAGGCTCGGGCGCAAGTCTGGGCGTGGCTTCTACTCCTACTCGGAGTGAGAGGAGGCGCGAGACGTGGAGCATTGGTCTCTTGAGGTGGAGGACGGGGTTGCCCTCTTGACCGTGGACCGCCCCCAAGCCCTGAACGCTCTGAACCTTGAGGTGATCGACGAGTTGTTTCTGGCCGTGGGGCGGGTCCGGGAGGACGAGTCTGTTCGGGCGCTGGTGATCACGGGCGCGGGGGATCGGGCGTTTGTTGCCGGGGCGGATATCGCCGAAATGAAGGATATGACGGCCGATGAGGCCCGAAGGTTCTCTGAGCATGGGCAAGAAGTGCTCGCGAGCATTGAGAACCTTCCCTTTCCAACCATCGCAGCGGTGAATGGGTACGCGCTCGGCGGCGGGTGCGAGCTCGCCCTGGCGTGTGATATTCGCATCGCGTCTGAGACCGCCAAGTTCGCCCAGCCAGAGACGGGCCTTGGTATCATCCCGGGGTTCGGCGGGACTGTAAGGTTGCCTCGTGTAGTGGGTCATGCGCGGGCGGCCCACATGATCCTGACAGGAGAGACCCTGTCTGCACAGGACGCCCTGGCTTGCGGGCTTGTCAACATGGTTGTCCCCGCATCCGAGTTGCTTTCGACGGCCCGGTCCCTGGCTCAGAGGATCGCCTCCAGGAGCAAGGTTGCACTCGCAGCCGCCCGGAAGTGCCTCGCTTGCGGCCGGGAAGCTCCTGGACAAGGTGGGTATCGGATCGAGTCGGAGCAGTTCGCCAGATGTTTCGAAACCCCTCATCCCAGGCTTGGGATGGAAGCGTTTCTTGCGAAGAAGAAACCTGAGTTTGATTGAACGATCCATCGGCAAGACAGCAACCGCAGGTGGAGGCTTGACTCATGTCGAATCCCGCACGGACCTATCGCGCTTTCATACTCCTTGTGGCAGTCTTCGTTGCCATCGCCGCGCCGGCCGAGGCCTTCGCGGCGAGCGAAATCGACCGGGTTTACCTTACCAACTCGACTGAGATGAGCCTCGGGGACGGAATCTGGCTCGAAAGGCGGACGTCGTTCACCGCCGGGGGCTGGATTCAAGTGTCATGTCTACGCGTGGATCTCGCGAACCCTGCGATCAGGGTTTCCCCGTCCCTGGCTCAGGGCCTTCTCACCTCACCTGAGCCTGCATCCGCCATCGCCGCCAAACCGGGCCTGATCGCCGCCGTGAACGGGGACTTCTTCGACACTTCAGCCACGAACGCTCCCCTCTCGTTCCTGGCCCGGGACGGGGAGACCATACGGTCGCCCAAACCTGACCCTGATTTCTCGTCGATCGGACTGCTTGGGACGGGCAGAGGCGTGTTCGGGAGCTGGCACTGGGAGGCCGTGCTGACGGGGCCGGACGGCGTCAAAATCCCAATCTCCGCCATGAACGAAGTGTCCGTCCCGCCCAACTCCGCGGTGCTCTACGACGCGCGCTGGGGGAACCGTCCCGTCCGCAGCGGAGGCGCATCCACTTACATCACTGTGGAGGACGGCGTTGTGGTGGATGCCGGAATGGGAACGCCGCCTCTCAATGCTTCGGCGCCTCGGATTCACGTGGTGGGAAGGGGCTCAGCAGCGGTCGCCCTGCAGAGGCTTCGGCCCGGGGATTCCGTGTCCCTGCAGGACTTCCTGTTTCCGGACATGCCGGAGTTACTCGCTGCGTTCTCCGGCAAGCCCGTCCTGGTCGAAAGAGGCCTCAAGAGTCCGGACCTCGCGAGGCACACCAGCATCCAGGGGGATCGGCCTGCCCCCAGGACCGCCGCCGGTCTCACTTCGGACGGGCGCACGCTCCTGTTGGTCGTTGCCGATGGCAGGCAACGGGGTGCCCGTGGGCTCACTTTAGACGAGCTAGCTGCGGTGATGATAGACCTGGGCGCGTTCGAGGCTCTCAACCTCGACGGGGGCGGGTCGTCAACCCTGGTGTTCCGGGATCCCCTCTCAGGCGAACTGTCCCTCGGCAACAGGCCTTCCGGGGGCATCGAAAGGCCTGTCCCATACGTGATCGGGGTTGAACGGCCGCTCCTTGCGGCGCCCTACGAATTGACTCCCGAGCCCGGTCCGCCCGCGCACCTTTTCATCACCGCGCACATCAGGCCCGAAGGAGGTCACGCGTCAGAGAATGATCCCGTGGCAGTAGTGCCTGACATGCACAGGGCGATCGCAGGCGGCCCGCGGGCTCTGCTCCCCACGGAGGTCCGAATGGCTGAAGGCGACGCTCTCGTCCTTGTCGCGACAGTTCTGGACAAAGACATGAGAGAAGTCGCGCAGTCCGTGTCCACGCTTGAGTGGGGGGCGTCGGGGCCGGGGTCTCCCATATCGTGGCTTGAGACTTCTCCCGACCTTATGAGGGCGACGTTCGCACCTCGCGGACAGGGAAGGTTCGTCATCTGTGTGTCCGTCCCGGGCCTGGCCAGGCAAGAACTGGCCATCCGGGTCGTTGGGCCTCCGGCCGCGGATAGGCCGAGCAGAGACCACATGGGGTTCCGGGTACCGACGCCCGCTCAGCCTGCTTCGGATCCCCAACCAAGTCAAGCATCACCCCCGCAGCACCCGCCCGGGGCTGCCAACACCGCCGCGTCCGCTCAGTCTGCGGACACCGCAACTCTCACACGAGTTGTGCTGGAAGACTTCGAATCGATCGATGGCTGGAGGAGTGCCTCGTCATCGCTGGCTGTGGGGGCAGGCTTGGCCCTCTCCTCAAGGCCTGACCCGGTCCATGCCGGCGAGCACTCTGCGGCGCTTTCCTACGATTTCTCCCAGTCCACCGGGACTCGCGCCGCCTACCTCAGGCCGGACTCTCCTATCGAGCTTCCCACGGCCGCCTCTGCCCTGGGGCTGTGGGTGTTCGGGGATGGAGGCGGAGGGCACTGGCTCCGCGCGACCCTCTCCGACCCGACCGGCCTCCGAGTGCCGCTGGACTTCCCGAGGGTGAACTGGAAAGGCTGGCGGTATGTGGAGGCGGCCATCCCCGAATCTCTTGCCAGGCCCGTCAGGCTGGAGCAGGTCTACCTCGTGGAGATCAAGCCCGAGCTTTCGGATTCTGGAGTCCTCCACCTGGATGATGTCACTATCCTGGTCAACCAGGACCCACCCGATGACCCGCCGCGCGTCCGCCCGACTGCGCAGGTTCGCCCGCTGGATCCTGAGACCGCCGCGTTGGCACGCGAGGCGTTGAACCGAGCAACGGCGCTTCCCCCCGGAGGCTTCGCCGCGGCACATTCCCATACGATCCCGTCCGGGCTACAGCCCTCCAATAAGGCGCCGGGTCCAGGGCTTCACGCCTGGCTAGTGGCGGACGCCACGAGGCTGGCATGGGAAGGCCTGCTGACTGCGCTCCGGCCGCCGGCACCGGGGGACCCTCCCATCCATGAACTCACAGTGGTGCTCAAAGGGGGTGCCGCAGTCTCCCCTGAAGGCGACAACGAAATAGGCGGGACCTTCCGCGACCCTCTCGACGCACAGCTCCTGATGGCCTTGCTCTCGGCGCAGTCCAATGGGGCCACCCGAGTAAACCTGGTGCAGATCGGGATGGGCGAAGGCCCGGTCCAGGCCAGGAAGCCGGAGCCCGAAGGCTGGGTGATGGTGGACGGAGTGAAATGTGTATGGGTCCCCGGGACGTAGAGGCGTCAGGCGACGGCGAATGACGTCTTGTTGGTATGGTTAGTCGCAACCCCGGGCCTGCCGGTGTGGCTTCGCCCACGCGAGGCAGGGGCGTGACGGTTCCGTCGGGTGCTTTCCCCGGAATCACCGCGCCCCAGCGTAAGCAAAAGGACGGGCCTCGGAATTCCGAGCCCGCCCCAATAGATCAGGCAGCCAGCAAGCTCTACCTCTTGGAAAACTGAGGAGCCTTGCGCGCCTTCTTGAGGCCGTATTTCCGCCGCTCCTTCATGCGGGGATCGCGGGTAATGAGGCCCGCCTTCTTCAGGGCCGGCCTGAGTTCAGGGTCGGCCTTTATGAGCGCCCTTGAGATTCCGTGCCTCACCGCACCAGCCTGGCCGGTTGTGCCACCGCCGTGAACGTCCACGATAGCGTTGTACCTGCCGGACGTTTCGGTCACGGTGAACGGGGCGTTCACTACTATCTCAAGTATCCGCCGACCGAAATACTCGGAAAGCGGTTTGCCGTTCACAACGATCGAGCCGGTCCCCGGAATCAATCTCACACGGGCAACCGAGCACTTACGCCTCCCAGTGCCTCTGTATTGCACCTGCGCCACTGGAGTCCCCTCCTTCCTCGACAAGCTCAAACAGTTATTTCAAGCGGCTCAGGCTTCTGCGCCGCGTGTGGGTGCTCCGGTCCCGCGTACACCTTCAGCTTCATGCCCATCTTGCGGCCGAGCCGGTTATGGGGAAGCATCCCCTTTATGGCCTTCTCGACAGCCCTCTCGGGCTTGATCGCAAGGAACTTCTCGTAGGGCATCTTCCTGAGACCGCCCGGGTACAACGTGTGCCAGTAGTACATCTTCGTCTGGAGCTTCTTGCCGGTCAGTACGACTTTGCTCGCATTGACGACAATGACATGATCACCCACGTCAACGTGGGGAGTATATATGGGCTTGTGCTTGCCCCGGAGGATCCGGGCGACTTCACTTGCGAGTCTGCCCAGAGGCTTCCCGGCGGCATCGACCACAAACCACTTGCGCGTGACTTCCTCGGGTTTCGCCATGAACGTGGTCGACATCGAGTTCCCTCCCAGGTGTTACCTTGGCATCGGAGTGCCGAGAGTGGGTCCGGGGCTTGGCACCACTGCTCAAAGACTCACATGTCGATTCTAATACGCCAGCTGAGCACTGTCAAGGACAGGTTAGACCGGCAAGAGGCCCGGGATAGAAGACTCGTGCAAGGTAAAGGCCACTCGGAGGGGCCGTCGGCGGACCCAGGGTGCGGTCCTGCGACTCGAGCAGCTTCGCCGGGGTATCGAGGTCAGACGCGCCCGCTCCCACCTCGATCAGGGATGCCGCAATGATCCTGACCATGTTGTAGAGAAACCCGTCGGCCTCTACCTCTATCACCACCAAGTTGACTCCCAAGGCGTCCCATCGTTCCTCCCTGACATCGAGACGCTTGACGGTCCTGACAGTGGTCCTCACCGAACTCCCGGAGGCGCAGAACGCTGCGAAATCGTGGGTGCCGAGGAGGGCCTGGCCTGCCTCCCGCATCGACCCGACGTCGAGGTCCCGGTATTCTAGGTTCGCCCTTCCCTCAAGCACTCCGGCACCTGCTGCCAGTGACGGTCTGGCGGCACCCCGTGGCACAGTCAGGTACCTGTAGACCTTGGAGATCGCCCCGTAGCGCGCGTTCCACCCGGTGGGCGCTTCGAAGGATCGAAGGACCCGTATGTCCCGCGGCAGCAGCGAGTTAAGTGCAGGCGCGAACCTGTCGCCCGGGATACAAGACTCTGTGGAGAAGCTTACCACTTGGCCCAGAGCATGCACCCCGGCGTCTGTGCGTCCCGCTCCCACCACCCTCACAGGCGACCCTGTCACCTGTTCCAGTGCCCCTTCTAGGGTTCCCTGGATGGTCGGAGCATTCTCCTGAATCTGAAACCCGTGGTAAGCTGTTCCCACGTACTCAAGGACCATGCCGATGTTACGCACCTAGAAGAACACCACCGTGGTGACGGTATAGACCGTGATAAGAGTGAACGCCGCCGCGTCGAGCGGGGTGAGCTTGAGTTGTCTAAGATGCGTCCGTCCTTTGCCTCCTCTGTAGCACCTTGCTTCCATGGCCATGGCAAGTTCGTCTGCCCGGCGAAAGGCACTGACGAACAGAGGGACCAGAATCGGGATCATCGCTTTGGCACGACGCGCGATGTTCCCGGACTCGAAGTCAGCCCCCCTTGCCATCTGGGCCTTCATGATCTTCTCCGTCTCCTCGAGGAGAGTTGGGATGAACCGGAGAGCGATCGTTGTCATCATGGCAAGCTCGTGCGCGGGCACGCCCACCACGGCCAGCGGCGTGAGCAGCCTTTCGAGCCCGTCTGTCAGGGCAATGGGGGACGTGGTGAGCGTCACCAGCGAGGTGGTCACCACCAGCAGTGCAAGCCTCGTCGCGGTGAAGACTCCCTCGGCAAACCCCCTATCGGTGGCAGTGAGTGGGCCGAGGCGGAATATGGTGTTCCCAGGGTCCATGAACAAGTGGAGCAGGAACGTCAGGGCTATGATGAAGGTCAGCGGCCTGAGCCCGCGCAGTACGTAGCCGAACGGGACTCCGGATATGGCCACCAGGGCCAGTATGAGTGCCCCGAGAAGAATGTACCCCCGGGCCTGGTGCGCGAAGAAAAGAGACACTACTATGACCAGCGAAAGCAGGATCTTGGTCCTCGGGTCAAGCCGGTGCAGCAGGGATCCCCCGGGAATGTACTGACCTATCGTGATATTCCGCAGAATCACGCGCCCACCCCCTTTGCCCCTTTCTTGGCATCGAGGAGCGCGGGAAGCAACGTATCAAGTGCTTCACCGACCGTGACAGCATCAGTCCTGAACTTGTAGCCCCTGGCCGCAAGCTCCGCCACGACCTGGGTGACCTGAGGGACTCCCAGGCCCATCCTGGTGAGTTCCCCCGGATGGGCAAAGACCTCCCGCGGCGTCCCGTTCATGACGACAGCACCCTGGTCGACTACAATGAGCCTGTCCGCCAGGCGGGCTACGTCCTCCATGCTGTGGGATACTAGCACTATAGTGAGGCCATGCTCATCGTGGAGCTGCCTCACATGCCCGAGGACTTCCTCGCGGCCTCTTGGATCCATCCCCGCAGTGGGCTCGTCCAACACGAGGACCTTTGGGCGCATGGCCAGCACGCCCGCAATTGCCGCTCTCCGTTTCTGCCCACCTGACAACTCGAACGGAGACCGGTCGCGCAGGGAGTCGAACTCGAGATTGACCATGCGCATGGCCTCTCGGACCGCGTCTTCCACATCGGGCTCGCTCAAGCCCATGTTCCTGGGGCCGAATGCCACATCCGCAAAGACGGTCTCCTCGAACAGCTGATGCTCCGGGTATTGGAACACCAGGCCGACCATGCGCCTGATGTCGCGGATCGCAACCCCCCGCTCCCAGATGTCGCGCCCGCCTACCAGGATCTGGCCGGAACCTGGCTTGAGGAGTCCGTTGAAGTGTTGAACCAGGGTGGATTTGCCCGATCCCGTCCTCCCTATGACCCCGACGAATTCACCTTCCTCAATGCCGAGATTGACATCGTGAAGAGCCTGCTTGGCAAGGGGCGTGCCTTTCATGTAAGTATGCGACAGGTTTCGTGCCTCGATGATCATCGCGGTCAACTCCCGGACGGCCTTCCGCCCAACATTGCGTCCACATCTTCAACGAACTCCTCCACGGTGAGCGGGTGACGGGGAATGGCCACCCCGGCCTTGCGCAGCTCCTCGGCAAGCTCAGTCACTTGCGGTACATCCAGATCGAGCTTGCGCAGTGCTGCGGGCTTCGCGAAGATCTCTCGGGGGGTCCCTGAAAGGACTATCCTGGCGTCCTCCATGACCACAACTCTGTCAGCCTGGACTGCTTCGTTCATGAAATGGGTTATGTGGACCACGGCTATGCCTTCCTCCGACGCAAGGCGGCGAATGGTTCTGACGACCTCCGCCCTCCCGACCGGGTCCAACATGGCTGTGGGCTCGTCCAGCACTATACACCGGGGCCTCATCGCGATGACCCCGGCTATGGCTACCCGCTGCTTCTGCCCACCTGACAGCATGTGAGGGGGTGATTTCTCATGCCCGGTCATGTCCACCAGTGCGAGGGCCTCATCAACGCGGGTGCGGATCTCTGCCGGCGGGACGCCCAGATTCTCGGGGCCAAAAGCCACGTCCTCTTCGACGGTAGTGGCCACTATCTGGTTGTCCGGGTTCTGAAAGACCATTCCCACAGTCTGCCGTATGTCCCACAGGTGGGAGGCGTCACGAGTGTTCATCCCGGCCACCCAGACGTCTCCGGTGGTCGGGATGAGAATTGCGTTTATGTGTTTGGCGAGCGTGGACTTGCCTGACCCGTTGTGGCCGATGACCGCCACGAACTCCCCAGGGGCGATTTCGAGGTCGATATCGAGCAAGGCCTCTACCTCGCCGGGCTTGCCGTCATCATAGGCGTAACTCACGTTCGCCATGCGAACTACGGGGTCCATCTGGCCCTCACTTCTTCGCCTTGGCCTTCTTGTCTTTAGCCGGAGCAGCGGGCGCTCCCAACCCCACCAGCTCGATAATGGCGAGCGGAGCAGCGTCGCCCCGTCTCCTTCCGAGCTTGAGGATGCGGGTGTACCCGCCCGGCCGGTCGGCGAACTCCGGGCCGACCTTGTCGAACAGGTTCTTCACTGCCTCGGGCTCCAGTATGAACTCCGCCGCGAGCCTCCTGTGATGGAGGTCGCCTTTCTTCGCCCATGTTATCAGGCGCTCTGCGATTGGGCGGACCTCCTTGGCTTTCGCCTCGGTGGTGGTTATCCTGTTATGAAGGAACAGGGACGTCACCGTGCTCCGGAACAGGGCGCGACGCGCAGCAGCGGTGCGGCCGAGTTTCCCTTGCCTCACTTGCGGTCTCCTCCCTTAACCTATTCCTCGGACGATCTCAGAGACAGTCCAAGGCTTGCGAGTTTCTGCTTCACTTCTTCGAGGGACTTTCTGCCCAGGTTTCTGACCTTCATCATGTCTTCCTCGGTCTTCCTGGTCAGCTCCTCGACACTGTTGAGCCCGGCTCTCTTGAGGCAGTTGTAGGACCGCACCGAGAGATCCAGCTCCTCTATGGTCATCTCCAGAACCCGGTCGCGCGTATCTACCTTGCTCTCCGCCTCCGCCTCGTCCTCTGGGGCGGGCTCGGTCAGGTTGCTGAAGAGCTTGAGATGCTCGCTCATCATCTTGGCCGCAGTGCTCACGGCCTCCTTGGGTTTGATGGTGCCATGCGTCCACACCTCAAGGATGAGCCTGTCGTAGTCGGTGACACCGCCTACCCTGGCGTGTTCCACCACGTAGTTGACCTTCTCAACCGGGGTAAAGATGGAATCGACCGGGATGACGCCGATCACGTGATCAGCCTTCTTGTTCCGCTCCGCTGGGACGTACCCGCGGCCCCGCTCAACGGTGAGCTCCATTGACAGCTCCGCGTCGGGCCCCAAGGTAGCGATGTGGAGGTCGGGATTCTGGATCTCCACGTCCGCGTCGTGCTGGACATCAGCGCCGGTGACTTCGCGCTCGCCCTTCACCGATATCCTGAGGGTCTTCGGCTCGTCCGAGTACATCTTGACGAGCAAACCCTTGAGGTTCAGTATGATGTCGGTCACGTCCTCGGTCACGCCGGGTATGGTCGAGAACTCGTGCAGGACTCCGTCTATCTTGACCGAAGTCACTGCCGCCCCTGTCAGGGATGACAATAGAATCCTGCGGAGCGAGTTCCCCAGAGTAATGCCGTAACCCCGCTCGAGAGGCTCCACCACGAACTTGCCGTACCGGTCGCTCTCCTCCTGGCACTCGACCTTTGGCTTCGCAGATTCCATCACGGCCTTAAGCACCTTCCTTTCCGGGGTGACATTATCTGGAGTACAACTCGACGATCATGTGCTCCTGAATGTCGAGGTCGATCTGGTCCCTCGTCGGCATCGAGGCCACGCGGAAGGTGAGTCTGTCCTGTGCCGGGGCAAGCCACGCCGGAATCGTTGGGACGGCAGTCTCTGCAATCGCCCGGAAGAGCGGCAGGTTACGGCTGCCCGTGCGCACAGTGATCTCGTCCCCCACCGACACCTGGTAGGATGGAATAGAGACCTTCTTCCCGTTTACGGCGAAGTGCCCGTGCCTCACAAGCTGTCTCGCCTGCGGCCTCGACTCGGCCATCCCCAGCCTGAAGACTACGTTGTCCAGTCTAGTCTCGAGAAGCGCGAGAAGGTTCTCTCCTGTGATGCCCCGCTTGCGCTCGGCCATATCGAAATACCTTTCGAACTGGGCTTCCATTATCCCGTAAGTCCTTCGGAGCTTCTGCTTCTCCCGAAGCTGAAGGCCATACTCCGATGTCTTCTTCCTGCCCTGTCCGTGTTCACCCGGCGGGTAGGTCCTTCTTCCCACAGCGCACTTCTCGCTGTAGCATCTGTCACCTTTGAGGTAAAGCTTC
Source organism: Bacillota bacterium (assembly GCA_024655925.1). NCBI lineage: Bacteria > Bacillati > Bacillota > Bacillota bacterium. The sequence goes on from JANLFS010000018.1 coordinate 10,965, forward strand.
GTCCCCTCACGGCGGCAAAGCCTGCAAACAGGCCCTGTGTATCTCGCCATTTCAGCACCTCCTGTCCGATCTGGGTTATACCCGCCGCCTCTTGGGCGGCCGACACCCGTTGTGCGGGATGGGCGTGACATCCTTGATCATGCTGACTTCCAGACCGGCTGCCTGAAGTGACCTGACCGCCGCCTCGCGGCCTCCGCCCGGACCTTTCACCACGACCTCGATGGTGCGCATTCCGTGATCCATCGCCACGCGGGCCGCGGCGTCCGCCGCCTGCTGAGCTGCGAACGGCGTCCCCTTCCTCGAGCCCTTGAAACCCATAGCACCTGATGATGACCACGACACCACGTTGCCCGCGGGGTCGGTTATGGTTACCAGTGTGTTGTTGAAGCTGGACTTGATATGGGCGACGCCGGACTCTATGTTCTTCCGTTCGCGCCTTCTCGTCCTCACCTGCTTCTTAGGCATTGGCTTACCTCCTCATCCCTTGCTACTTGCCTTTGCGCACTCCGACGGTCTTCTTGGGCCCTTTCCGGGTCCGCGCGTTCGTTCTTGTGCGCTGCCCGCGAACAGGAAGGCCACGACGGTGACGGAGCCCCCTGTAGCTTCCAATCTCTATCAGTCTCTTGATGTTCTGAGCCTCTTCCCGGTGAAGATCCCCCTCGACCCGGTAATCCCGGTCAACGGTCTCACGTAGCCTGGTCACCTCATCCTCCGTGAGATCCCGAACCCTGGTGTCCGGGTTTATCTGGGTTTTCGCCAGGATCTTCTGAGAGGTGGTGAGGCCCACTCCGTATATATAGGTAAGGGCTATCTCCACCCTCTTATCCCTTGGAAGGTCAACACCTGCTATTCTCGCCATGCCACGTCCCCCCCTTAACCCTGTCTCTGCTTATGAGTCGGGTTCTCGCATATGACCATTACCCGACCCTTCCTCTTGATCACCTTGCACTTGTCGCACATCTTCTTGACTGAAGGTCTGACTTTCATATCAAGCCCTCCTACTTGAGACCCTCTAATCCCTCTACTTGTATCTCCACACAATCCTACCACGGGTGAGGTCGTAGGGCGATAGCTCGATAGTGACCTTATCCCCAGGCAGAATCCTGATGAACTTCATGCGCATCTTGCCGGAAACATGGGCCAGGACTTTGTGACCGTTGTCCAGTTCCACCCTGAACATGGCGTTAGGCAACGGCTCAATGACGGTTCCCTCAACCTCGACACAATCTTGTTTACCCACGGCGCAGGTCGCCCCCTTTCTCATCGTGAGGTTTGTATGCTCTCAAAGCCGTAACGAGCTGGTCATCGGTTATGGGCAGGCCCATCTCGAGCCTTTCGGAGACTGCGCTATCCACCTGCTCCAGTATGATCAGGTGCTTGACGTTCTTACGCTTGGGCCGCGCCGTCCCGTGGCATTCACCGTCCGCGATCTGGACTATCCGGTCGCTTTCGACCCCAACGATCACGAATAGCCTTCCCTTGTCCCTTCCCGTTTTCGACACGACAAGCCGTCCAGGGCTCACATCTGGAGGAGACAAAGGCCTGCACCTTCCTTACAGGTTACGGGAGAGTCAGAACCTCGGGGCCATTCTCCGTCACCGCCACCGTGTGCTCGAAATGCGCGGAAAGCCTCCCGTCGCAAGTCCTGGCGGTCCAGTTGTCCTGCATTATCCTGACCTCGTGCCGTCCTGCGTTCACCATGGGTTCGATCGCCAGAACCATTCCGGGCTTGAGCCTGACGCCTACACCGGGTTCGCCGAAATTCGGGACTTGAGGTTCCTCGTGCATGTTCCTGCCTATTCCGTGGCCCACGAAATCCCTCACCACCGAGAATCCAGCCGCCTCCACATGCTCCTGAATTGCGTGGGAGATGTCGCCCAACCGCTTCCCAGGCCTTGCATGTTCAATCGCCGCGCTGAGCGCCCCTCTGGTGACCTCAAGAAGTCTCTCCGCCTCGGCCGAAATCCTTCCCACCGGGAAAGTCATGGCGGCATCACCGTAGAAGCCGTCCACAACGACGCCGATGTCCACACCCACGATGTCGCCCTCCGCGAGAGGGCGCCCGTTCGGGATGCCGTGGACGATGACATCGTTGACAGAAGCACAGATTGTGGCGGGGAAGCCTCTGTACCCGAGAAACGCCGGTTGCGCCCCTGCCTCCCTGATCATTGTCTCGGCCATCCGGTCGAGCGTTTCCGTCGTCACCCCGGCCTTTATGTGCTCACCCAGAGACTCGAGCACCTGCGCGACAAGTCGGCCCGCTCGCCTCATGCGAGCGATCTCCGAGGGCGTTTTCAGAACAATCATAGACCGTTGCCTCCGCCGAGCGCGTCCTCTATCCGCTGGAAGACCTCGTCCGGGCTCCCAACTCCATCGACGACCCGGAGCAGATCACGCTGGGAATAGTACTCCCGTAACGGCTCCGTCTGAGCCCGGTAAGTGGCCAGCCTGGCTCTCACCGTCTCAGCAGAATCGTCAGCGCGGTGAACGAGCACCCCACCGGAACAGCACCCTCCCGAAGGAGGCGGGTTGAACTCCGTATGGTAGACCTTCCCGCACTCCCCGCAGACAACCCGACCGAGCGCACGCCGGACAAGCTCGTCGTCCGCCACTTCCACGAGGACCACCGCATTCAGCGCTTGCTCACGTGCAGCCAGGATGTCGTCCAGTTCCACGGCCTGGGGCACCGTGCGAGGAAACCCGTCCAGGATGAACCCTTCCCGGGCATCCGGGGCGCCAAGTCGCTCCCTGGCTATCCCGAGCGTCACCTCATCCGGGACCAGCCTGCCTGTGTCCATGTAACCCTTCGCCGTGATCCCGAGGGGGGTGCCGGCAGCCACCGCTGCCCGGAACATGTCGCCCGTGGACACGTGCGGCACCCCGAGCCTATGAGCGAGGCGCGCGGATTGAGTCCCTTTGCCCGCGCCGGGCGGGCCCATCATTACGACGCGCATCTCCAGAGACACCTACACTCACTTCATGAAGCCTTCGTACTGCCTCATGATAAGTTGGGCTTCGATCTGCTTCATGGTGTCGAGGGCCACACCCACGACGATCAGAAGGCCCGTTCCTCCAAAGGCGATGTTCATCGCGGAAATCCTCGATGTGATGCTGGGAAGAACCGCGATCCCTGCGAGGAACACTCCTCCCGCGAGGGTGATCCGCGTCAACACCCGGTCAAGGTACTCTGCTGTCGGGCGTCCGGGTCTGAACCCTGGGATGAACCCACCGTACTTCTTCATGTTGTTCGCCACTTCCAGCGGGTTGAAGGTGATGCCCGTATAGAAGTAGGTGAACAGCACGACGAGGAGCGCGTAGACGATGTTGTAAGCCCATCCGTTGTGGAGGAAGGCATTGATCGCGTTCGATATGGCGGGTATGAACTGCGCCAGGGTCGCCGGGAACGCCAGGACCGATGACGCGAAGATCACTGGGATGACGCCCGCCTGGTTGACCCGAAGCGGAATATGAGTGCTTTGCCCACCGTAGACCCGCCGGCCGACGACTCTCTTGGGATACTGCACCGGTATCTTGCGCTGTGCTTCCTGAATGGCAACCACGGCCATGATCAGGCCGATCCCCAGGATGGGAAGCGACAGGTACAGGGTCACTTCGATGGCGTCTCTCGCCAGCTGCGTCACAACATCCGGGTTCATTTCTTACCAACCTCAATAAAAACTCTTGACCAGGGACCCCACGACGAG
>JANLFS010000018.1:14678-32482 GCA_024655925.1 Bacillota bacterium
GGACTCTTTTTATCGCACAACTGAAGCATGACAAGATTTGCCCCTCCGGCAAAGATGAGCTTGACGGTGCGCTCTACCCCTGACGGTATCCGCGCCGCGATGCCTGTGAAGATTATCAGCGATATTCCGTTGCCTATGCCGTGTTCGGAGATCTTCTCACCCAGCCACATAACGAAGGCCGTTCCTGCCGTCATGCTGACCACGATGAGGACCCGTGAAAGCGCGCCAGGCCTTACAGCACCTGAGAGCATCAACGTGTATGCGTAGCCCTGCACGACTGCGAGGACTATGGTCAGATACCTCGTGTACTGAGAGATCTTCTTTCTGCCTTCCACGCCCTCCTTGGCCAACTCCTCGAGCTGAGGTATGACCACCTTGAGGAGCTCCATCACGATAGACGCGGTGATGTAGGGCCCGACATTGAGGGCGAAGACCGTGAACCTGGAAAGCGCGCCTCCGGCAAACATGTCGAGAAGGCTCAGAAGTCCCGCTCCGGCCGCTCCGGCCGCTCTCTCGAACTCCGCCACAACTCTGCTTGCATCCACACCTGGAACCGGGATGAACGATCCCAGCCTGTAGATGAACAACAGGAACGCAGTGTACAGGATCTTCTTCCGAAGGTCCGGGACGCGGAACGCGTTTACGACTGCTGCGATCACCTATACCACCTCCGCGGAGCCTCCTGCGGCCGTGATTTTGGATACCGCGGTCTCACTGAACCTGTCTGCGCGAACCTTGAGGGACTTGGTTATGTCCCCATTGCCGAGGATCTTCACCGGCATGCCGGCCTTGCGGACCAGCCCCGCGTCGCGCAGTACTTCAGGCGTGACTTCCGCGCCGGCATCGAACATCTCGAGATCTCCCACGTTCACCACGGCGTATTCGACCTTGAACTTGTTGTTGAAACCCCGTTTGGGGAGTCTGCGAGCAAGAGGAGTCTGGCCGCCCTCGAACCCGGGGCCCTTTCCTCCTCCAGACCTGGCCAGCTGGCCCTTGTTACCTTTGCCCGCTGTCTTTCCATGCCCTGACCCTATCCCACGGCCCACCCGCTTCCGCTCAGACTTCGCGCCAAACGGGGGCCGCAAGTCGTGCAACCTCATACAACGCACCTCCCAGTGCGGAGCCCCGAGGACCTCAGTCGACCTCGCGGACCTCCAGCAGATGGCGTACCTTCTTTATCATTCCCCGAATAGCACCCGAATCCTCATGCACCACAGTCTGCCCGAGCCTGTGAAGGCCAAGCGCGGCAACGGTGGCACGCTGATCCTGGGGCTCGCCGATGGCGCTCTTCTTCCAGGTGATCTCAAGTTTGTTTGCCACTCGGACCCCTCCTACTTGGTCATCTCTTCCGCGGACTTCCCGCGTGCCCGCGAGACTTCCTCTGCACAGCGCAGAGACAGAAGCCCTTTCATCGTCGCGTTAACCATGTTCAGAGGGTTGTTCGAACCCAGGGACTTCGTAAGGATGTCGCGGTACCCAGCGAGTTCCAGAACAGCCCTGACGGGTCCACCGGCGATGACTCCAGTTCCGGGGCCGGCCGGTTTGAGCATGACGCACCCCGCCCCAAAGGTTGCGGTGACTCCATGTGGAATCGTTGTCCCGGCGATGGGAACCTCGGTCAGATTCTTCTTCCCATCGTCCACAGCCTTGCGGATCGCCTCGGACACCTCATAGGCCTTCCCCAGGCCCATCCCGACGTGGCCCGCTCCGTCGCCCACTATGACTAGGGCACGAAAACTCCGGGTCCGCCCACCTTTTGTCGTCTTGGCGACGGGGTTGATGCTCACCACTTTCTCCTTGAGTTCCAGTCCCTCTGTCTCAATCCTCTTCATGTGCTGCCCTCCCCCGTCTAGAACTCCAGGCCGCCTTCACGGGCGGCCTCAGCAAGCGCGGCAACCCGACCGTGATAGAGATTGCCGCCCCGGTCGAACACGACCTGCTTGATGCCGTGCTCCTGGGCGCGCTTGGCGATTACCTCTCCCACGACACGGGCGGCAGCGACGTTGCCGCCGTAACCAACCCTGGCACGGACTTCGGGCTCAGTCGTGGAGGCCGCAACCAGGGTGACACTCGAGGTGTCACCCTGGCACGGACTTCGGGCTCAGTCGGGGAGGCCGCAACCAGGGTGACACCTCGAGTGTCATCTATTATCTGGACGGAGATGTGGGCAAGACTCCGGAAGACCGAAAGCCTTGGGCGCCCAGGAGTGCCCTTCACCTTGGCCCGTAGCCGCCTGTGGCGGCGGGCTAGACCCGCCCTCCTGTCAACCTTGTTGTACACAGCGAGTCGCTCCTTTCACACCAGTCGAAGGCCTGCAGCTTCACTTTCCGACCTTTCCGGTCTTGCCAGCCTTTTGAATCACCCGCTCGCCAGCGTATCGAATGCCTTTGCCCTGGTAGGGCTCGGGTTCCCTCACCGCACGAATATCCGCAGCGGTCTGCCCAACTGATTCCTTGTCGATCCCTGTGACCGTGATCTTGTTGGGCGCGGGCACCAGGATGTCGATGCCTTCCTTGGGCGTAATCTCGACCGGATGCGAGTACCCTATCTGCAGAACAAGCTTGTTGCCTTGTTTCGAGGCTCTGTAACCCGTCCCTACGATCTCAAGAGACTTCTCGTAGCCCCGGGTCACCCCTTCCACCATGTTCGCAACCAGGCTCCTCGTGAGCCCGTGAAGCGACCTGTGTGTCCTGCTGTCGGATGGCCTCAAGACATGTATGGCACCTTCGCCAACCTCTATTTGCATATCCGGATGCAGTTCCCGTCTTAGAACGCCTTTGGGGCCGCGCACAGTCAGGCAATTGCCTTCTATCGCCACCTCCACGTTCTTGGGAACCGGAACTGGCTTCCTACCGATTCTGGACATAGTCACACCACCTACCACATGTAGCAGATGACTTCGCCGCCGAGGCCCATCTCTCTCGCCTGGCGGTCAGTCATGAGCCCACGAGACGTGGAGATTACCGCCACTCCAAGGCCGTTTAGGACCTTGGGAAGCTGGTCCTTCTTGACGTAGACCCGAAGTCCGGGCTTGCTGATACGCTTGAGCCCGCGGATGGTCTTCTGCTTATTCGGGCCGTACTTCATGGTGATCTTGATGACGCTTTCTTTCCCACTCTGACTGAGCTCGCAGTCGCGGATATAGCCCTCTTGCTTCATGATCTCAGCAAGCTGGCGCTTGATCCGGGACGCCGGTATCTCAACGACCTCGCGGTTCACGATGTTCGCATTCCTGATTCTCGTGAGCATATCCGCGATGGGGTCTGACAACACCATCAGCCTCTACCTCCCTCTCCGGGCGTGCGGATGCCGCTACCAACTCGCCTTGGTGATGCCGGGAATCTCTCCCCGAGAGGCGAGGGTCCTAAAGCAGATCCTGCACATTTTGAACTTGCGCATGTATGCCCGGGGCCTCCCACAGATGTGACACCTGTTGTAGGCCCTGACTCTGTACTTGGGCTCGTGCTTCCACTTCTCGACCAGCCCCTTGCGCGCCATGCATCTCCCCCCCCTTACTGCATCCTGACAGGCAACCCAAGCGCTCTCAGAAGCTCGAGGCCTTCCTCGTCGGTCTGAGCGGTGGTCACAATCGTGATGTCCATTCCCCTGATCTTATCCACCTTGTCATACACTATCTCTGGGAATACCAGCTGCTCCTTGAGGCCCACGGTGTAGTTGCCTCTTCCGTCGAATCCCTTCGGGGATACCCCCCTGAAGTCACGTATCCTCGGCAGGGCCGCGTTGAACAGCTTATCCAGGAAGTAGTACATCCTGGCCCCTCGCAAGGTGACTTTGCACCCGATCGGCACTCCCGCCCTGAGTTTGAAGGCGGCAATGGATCTCTTGGCCCTAGTGATCAGGGGTTTCTGCCCTGTTATCTGCGCGAGGTCATTCGCCGACGCGTCGAGAGCCTTGGGGTCTGAGACCGCGTCGCTGACACCCATGTTCACGACGACCTTCTCAACTTTCGGAACCTGCATGATGTTCTTGTAACCGAACTTCTCACGCAGGGCCGGGACAACCTCGTTCAGGTACTTCTCTCTGAGTCGTGGCATCTCCATCCACACCGACCCCCCTCTTGCGAAAGTGAACAGGCCTACTTATCCAGCCCGGCGCCGCACTTCTTGCATACGCGGATGTACTCGCCGGACTCCAGAGCCTTCTTCCCGACCCTGGTTGGCTTGTTGCACTTGCCGCAGACAACCATGACTTTCCCAAGAGGAATCGGCATCGGCTTCTCGACGATGCCACCCTGGGGCGCAGTCTTGGTTGGCTTTGTATGTCTCTTCGCCACGTTCAAGTTCTCCACAAGAACTCGGCTCTCTCGTGGCAGCACGCGCAGGACCTTGCCCCGCCTGTCCTTGTCCTTTCCTGAGAGCACGAGCACTGTGTCACCCTTCTTAACGTTCTTGACTGATGTGGTCATACTGTCCTCCTGCACCTCCCCACATCCGGGACACCCCCGGCTCTAGAGGACCTCTGGGGCAAGGGAAATGATCTTCATGAAATCTCGATCGCGCAATTCACGGGCGACCGGCCCGAAGATACGGGTGCCCCTCGGGTTGTTCTGGTCGTTGATGATGACGGCTGCGTTCTCGTCGAACCTGATGTACGAACCGTCCGGCCTCTTGAGCTCTTTCTTCGTCCGGACTACCACCGCCCTGACGACCTCACCCTTTTTTACAACGCCTCCGGGCGTCGCTTCCTTGACAGTCGCGATGATGATGTCGCCGACTCGAGCGTACCGCCTGTTGGCTCCGCCCATTACCCTGAAGCACATGATCTTCTTCGCGCCAGTGTTGTCGGCAACGCTGAGCATGGTCTGAGGCTGAATCACCGCAAGTCCCCTCCTTTCGATGGGGCCCTCTCTACTTCGCCCGCTCGACTATCTCCACAAGTCTCCAACGCTTCTCACGAGACAGTGGGCGAGTTTCCATGATCCGCACCCTGTCACCCACCTTGCACTCGTTGTTCTCGTCGTGGATCTTGACGCGGCTGGTGCGTCTGCGGATCTTCCCGTAGAGGGCATCGCGGAAAGTCCGCTCCAGGGCTACCACGCGAGTCTTGTCCATGGCGTCCGAGACTACGACTCCGACCCTCTCCTTGCGCTGGCCTCTCGCGTTCTCCATTTCTGCTTGCCCTCCTTCTTAGCCTCGCGCTATCTTGAGTTCCCGTTCTCTCATGACCGTCCTGACCCGTGCGATGTTTCGCCGGACATCAGCGATCCTGTGAGGGTTCTCAAGCTGATTGGTGGCGAGCTGGAACCGGAGGTTGAAGAGTTCCTCCTTAAGGCTCGCGAGCTTGCGGTCGAGTTCCTCGGTGGAAAGCTCCCTGAACTCCTTAACCTTCATTGGCTTCACCACCCGATTCTTCTACTCTCCTGACGAACTTGGTCTTGACAGGCAGCTTGTGTCCGGCCAGCCTCATGGCCTCGCGGGCGATTTCCTCGGAGACCCCCGCGATCTCGAACATGATCCTTCCCGGCCTCACAACTGCCACCCAGTACTCCGGGGCGCCCTTACCGCTGCCCATACGGGTTTCGGCGGGCTTTGCTGTCACGGGCTTATCTGGGAAGATGCGGATCCACACATTCCCGCCGCGCTTGATGTAACGTGTCATTGCGATACGCGCAGCTTCGATCTGCCGGTCAGTAACCCATCCAGCCTCCAAGGCCTGCAGGCCGTACTGGCCAAGGGTCACTTCGGCGCCGCGCATCGCGCGGCCTTTCATGCGGCCCCGGTGCTGCTTTCTGAACTTGACCCTCTTGGGCATCAACATCTAGCGCTGGCCTCCCTCCTGCCGGGCCCTCCCGGCTCTAGTTGGGAGAATCTCACCCTTGTACACCCACACCTTGATACCTATTCGGCCGTACGTAGTCCGAGCTTCGGCGAACCCATAGTCGATGTCCGCCCTCAAGGTGTGAAGAGGAAGCTTCCCGTGACTGTACCCTTCGCTCCTCGCGATCTCCGCGCCGCCCAGTCGCCCGGAGGTCCTCATCCTCACCCCGAGCGCCCCGAGTTTCTCCGCGCGCAGCAGGGCCTGCTTCATGGCGCGCCTGAAGGAAATCCTCTTCTCCAGCTGCGCCGCGATGTTCTCCGCGATCAGCTGCGCATCAACCTCCGGGTGCTTGACCTCGAGGATGTTTACGGAGACCTGCTTTCCGGTTAAGGTCTCCAGTTCCTTACGGAGGTTCTCCGCCTCGACACCGCCGCGGCCAATGACCATACCCGGCCTGGCGGTGTGAATGGTGATCCTGATCCGGTTGGCGGCCCGCTCTATCTGGACGCGCGAGATGCCGGAGGCGTAGAGCCGCTTCTTTATGAACTTCTTCAGCTTCAGGTCTTCATGAAGAAGCTCGGCGAAGTTCTTGTCGGCATACCACGTCGAATCCCACGTCCGGTTGATTCCAAGCCTGAGTCCGATCGGATTGACCTTCTGCCCCACGCGTCTAACCCTCCCTTTCTCTCACGATGACCGTAATGTGGCTCGTCCGCTTCAGGATCCTGTCAGCCATCCCTCGCATCCTCGGTAGGATACGTTTGAGCGTGGGACCTGGGTCAACGTAGGCCACGGCCACGTAAAGATCGTCCTTGGACATATCCAGGTTGTTCTCTGCGTTCGCAGCGGCGGACTTGATCACCTTGCTAACGACCGTCGACGCCGCCTGCGGAGTATACTTCAATATGGTCAGGGCCTCGTCAACGTCTTTCCCGCGCACCAGGTCCACCACCCGGCGGACCTTTCGCGGGGACATACGCACATACTTGGCAACTGCCCTGGCTTCCACCTGTGCCTGACCCCCCTCGTGCCCTTCCGGCCCGCGTTATCGCTTCATGGCGGTGGGCTTGTCAGTAGTAGACCTGTGCCCTCTGAACATTCTGGTCGGCGCGAACTCGCCGAGCCTGTGCCCTACCATGTCCTCTACGATGTAGACCGGCACGTGCTTCCGGCCGTCATGGACTGCGATGGTGTGGCCTACCATGTCGGGCATGACCATCGACGCCCGCGACCAAGTCTTCACGATCTCCTTCTTGCCGGCCTTATTCAAGCTCTCAATCTTCTTGGCGAGGGCTGGGTACACATACGGTCCTTTCTTGAGTGACCTTCCCATCGGCGCGCCTCCTTTCAGAACCCCGTGCCTATCTCCCGCCCCTGCGTCTGACTATCAACCTGTCAGACGCCTTGGGCTTTCTGGTCTTGTGCCCCAGGGTCGGAACGCCCCACGGGGTCACCGGGCTCTTGAGTCCCACCGGGGACCGGCCCTCTCCACCGCCGTGCGGGTGGTCGACGGGGTTCATGACCACTCCACGGTTGTGCGGTTTCCTGCCCAGCCAGCGCTTACGGCCGGCTTTCCCGAGCTTGATGTTCTCGTGGTCGACGTTGCCCACTTGTCCGATCGTAGCTCTGCACTCTGCCCTGACCATTCGCATCTCGGTGGAGGGCAGTCTCAAGGTGACGTAGTCGCCTTCCTTGGCCATTATCTGCGCGCCAGCCCCGGCGCTGCGAGCCATCTGTGCGCCTCTGCCCGGCACCAGCTCGATGGCGTGGACCACTGTCCCGACAGGTATATTGGCGAGCGGCAGAGCGTTCCCGGGCTTGATGTCCGCGCCCGGCCCGGACATGATCACATCGCCCACCTTCAACCCGAGGGGAAGAAGGATATAGCGCTTCTCGCCGTCTGCGTAGTTCACCAGACCGATCCTGGCAGACCGGTTCGGATCATATTCAACCGAGGCGATCTTGCCAGGAACACCGTCCTTGTCCCTCTTGAAGTCGATGATCCGGTACGCCCGCTTGTGGCCTCCCCCTCTGAACCTCGCGGTCACCCGGCCCTGGTCGTTCCTCCCGCCGGTCCCCCGCAAAGGCGCACGCAAGGATCTCTCCGGCCTGGAGCGGGTTATTTCCTCGAACGTGGACACGGACATCTGCCGCCGTCCAGGTGATGTAGGCTTGAAAGCCTTAATTGGCATCCTGCTGACCTCCTTCGCGAACGGACCTACGCCCCCTCAAAGAGCGGGATGCGGTCTCCTTCTCTCAACGTTACTATGGCCTTCTTCCAGTCAGGGGTCTTGCCCTCGTGCCGGCCAAGCCTCTTCACCTTGCCACGCATGGTGACGGTGTTAACGTCAACCACGCGGACCTTGAATATGGCCTCCACCGCACGGGCAATCTCGACCTTGTTAGCGTCCGGTCTGACCCGGAAGGCGTACTTGCGCTGCTCCATCATGGCCGTGCTCTTCTCGGTGACCAGCGGCTTTATGACGATGTCCTGCGGATGCAGCATCAGGCAAACGCCTCCTCTGTCCTCTGGACCGCGTCCTGGGTCATGATGAGCGCGACGTGGTCCATAATATCGTAGACATTGAGTCCCTCAACGGTCAGGACCTTCACATTCGGAACGTTCCTTGCAGATCTCTCGACCATCTCGTTCCGCTCGCTCGTAACCACAAGGGGTTCGGCCACGTTCAGCTGGCGGAAGAGGTTCACCATCCGCTTGGTGCTGGGTGCTGTCAGATCGAACGAGTCCACAACGTAAACGGAATTTGCAAGGGCCCTCGAGGAGAGGGCCGAAAGCAACGCGAGTCTCCTGACCTTCCGCGGGATTGAATACGCATACTCCCTCGGAGTCGGTCCGAAGACAATCCCGCCGCCTCTCCACAGAGGAGACCGCCTGGAGCCCTGACGCGCGCGGCCAGTCCCCTTCTGCCTCCACGGCTTGTGCCCGCCGCCTGAGACCTCGGAGATGGTCTTCGTGTCGTGGGTGCCCGCACGCCTGCTCGCGAGCTGCATGACCACGGCCTCATGGACCGCGTGCTCGTTGGGGTCTATTCCGAAGACGGCCTCCGGGAGGTCAACCTCTCCCAGCCTCTCGCCTTTCGAGTTGAACAAAGGTGCTTTGGGCATCGATGTCGCCTCCTCACTCATGCCTTCACGGAGTCGCGGACAATCACAAGTCCGCCTCGGACCCCAGGCACCGATCCCCTGACGAGCAGAAGGTTCCGCTCGGAATCAACCTTCATGACAGTGAGCCCGAGGGCGGTCACCCGTTCTCCGCCGAGCCTTCCCGGCATCTTGCGGCCTTTGAAGACCCTGGCTGGATCGGTCGCGCTCAACGCCCCGACCCTTCTATGATACATTGAACCGTGGCTCATCGGCCCGCGGTTGAACCCCCAGCGCTTTACGACGCCGGCGAACCCGCGACCCCTCGAGGTGCCGATGACATCCACCCGGTCTCCCTCCGACCACTGATCTACCTTGATCTCTTGCCCGAGCTGGAACTCGTCTGCCGAGTCCACACGGAATTCCCGGAGAAACCGCTTCGGCTTCACCTTCGCCCTGGCGTAGTGCCCGGCCAGAGGCTTGTTCACAAGCCTCTCACGCTTGTCGCCGAAGCCAACCTGTACTGCCTCGTAGCCGTGCCGTGCCGCGTGCTTCTTCTGCACCACGTAGCACGGCCCAGCCTCTATGACGGTCACTGGATGAACCCTGCCGTCCTCAGCGAACAGCTGGGTCATCCCGACCTTCCTGCCCAGTATGGCCCTGCCCATGTGTTACACCTCCCGCGGCACGTTAAAGCTTGATCTCTATGTCCACTCCAGCCGGCAGATCGAGACGCATGAGCGCGTCTATCGTCTTGGGCGTGGGCTCGAGTATGTCGATCAGCCTCTTATGAGTCCGCATCTCAAACTGCTCTCTGGAGTCTTTGTCGATGTGAACCGAACGGAGCACGGTGTATACGTTCTTCTCCGTCGGGAGCGGGATGGGCCCTGATACCTGCGCCCCCATCCTCTTCGCAGTCTCGACAATCCTCTCAGCAGACTGGTCGAGAATCTTGTGGTCGAAGGCCTTCAGCTTGATCCTGATTCTCTGGGTTGCCAAACCTTATCCCCCTCCTATCGCCCGATTGCGCACACGGACATGCTCCGCGGAAGTTTACTCTGCTCCACGGGTATGGAGTCAGACAACATCCCGCTTCATCGCTGGGTACAGCGGCCTGGGGTCGCCCCGGGAGGACAAGCCCCCGGGGCGAGGCGCCCAATGCCTGGCGAAGCTGCCTGTTACTCGATTATCGACGTGACCGCGCCGGCGCCGACTGTCCGTCCGCCCTCGCGGACTGCAAACCTGAGGCCGACCTCCATAGCGATCGGGGTAATGAGAGTGATCGTCATCACAGTGTTGTCCCCTGGCATAACCATCTCGACGCCCTCTTGAAGCTGGATGCTGCCAGTGACGTCGGTCGTCCTGAAGTAGAACTGCGGCCTGTACCCGTTGAAGAACGGAGTATGCCGGCCGCCCTCTTCCTTTGACAGTACGTAGATCTGCGCAGTAAACTTGGTGTGCGGGGTGATCGATCCCGGCTTGGCCAGAACCTGGCCACGCTCTACCTCGTCCTTGTCGACTCCGCGAAGCAGGCATCCGATGTTGTCACCCGCCTGGCCTTGGTCGAGGATCTTGCGGAACATCTCGACCCCGGTCACCACCGTCTTCCTTGTTTCCGGAGTCAAGCCAACGATCTGAACCTCGTCGCCAACCTTGACCATTCCGCGCTCCACCCTGCCGGTAACGACGGTCCCGCGGCCGGTAATGGTGAAGACGTCCTCGATGGGCATTAGGAACGGCTTGTCGATTTCACGGACGGGATCCGGGAAGTAGGAGTCGACGGCGTCCATCAGATTCCAGACCTTGCCGCACCACTCGCACTCACGCTTGCCGCATCCGCACTCGCCGGCCTTGAGGGCCGAGACCGGCACCACGGGGATCTCGTCTCCTGGGAACTCATACTTGGAGAGAAGGTCTCTGACCTCCATCTCGACCAGCTCGAGGAGCTCGGGGTCATCCACAGCATCGCACTTGTTGAGGGCAACGACGATGGCGGGGACGCCCACCTGCCTGGCGAGGAGAATGTGCTCGCGGGTCTGGGGCATCGGGCCATCGGCCGCCGAGACCACTAGAACGGCCCCGTCCATCTGGGCAGCGCCAGTGATCATGTTCTTGATGTAGTCCGCGTGGCCGGGGCAGTCGACGTGTGCATAATGACGCTTGGGTGTCTCGTACTCAACGTGCGCGGTGTTGATAGTGATGCCTCGGGCCTTCTCCTCAGGTGCCGCGTCGATCTCCTCGAACTTCTTGAGCTGGGCCAACCCGTGCTTCGACAGGATATTCGTGATCGCCGCCGTGAGGGTGGTCTTGCCATGGTCCACGTGCCCGATTGTACCGATGTTCAAGTGGGGCTTGGTCCTCTCAAACTTCTGCTTGGCCATTTCATTCAATCCTCCCTTGTGTTCTCAGGAGAAAACTCCCCGGTACCTTCGCATGATCTCCTCCCCTACATGAGGAGGAACCTGTTCGTACCTGAGAAAGTGCATGCTGTGGTTCGCGCGGCCCTGTGAGAGTGAGCGAAGGACCGTCGCGTAACCGAACATCTCAGCGAGCGGAACCTGCACGCGTATAACCTGGATCGGACCTCTCGCCTCGAGGCCGGATACCTTGCCACGTCTCGCACCGATGTCGCTCATGATGTCTCCAAGGTAAGCCTCAGGGGTGACGATCTCCACCTTCATGATAGGCTCCAGAAGAACCGGGCTCGCGGCTTCCACGGCCTCCTTGAACCCCATGGATGCAGCCACCTTGAATGAGAGCTCCGAGGAGTCCACCTCGTGGTAAGTCCCGTCGAGAAGCGCAACAGCGATGCCCATCATCGGATACCCCGCAAGCACGCCGGTGCCCGCAGCTTCGCGAATGCCCGCCTCGATCGCAGGGATGAACTCCTTGGGAATCGCTCCCCCGGTGATCCGACTCTCGAAGGTTATCCCGGTGCCCGGCGCCCCGGGCGAGACTTCCAGGACCACATGGCCGTACTGGCCGCGCCCGCCCGTCTGCCTGACAAACCTGCCTTCACGGGTCACAGACGCGGTGACAGTCTCTCTGTAAGCCACTTGGGGCTTGCCTACGTTGCACTCGACCTTGAACTCCCTGACGAGCCGGTCCACTATGATGTCGAGGTGCAGCTCCCCCATTCCTGAGATGATTGTCTGCCCGCTGTCCTGGTCGGTGTGAACCTTGAACGTGGGGTCCTCCTCAGCCAGTTTCCCCAGGGACAGCGTCAGCCGGTCCTCGTCATTCTTGCTCTTGGGCTCCACGGAAACGGAGATGACAGGCTCAGGAAACTCCATCCGCTCGAGAACGAGGGCGTGCCGTTCATCACAGAGAGTATCACCTGTGGTAGTATCGCGGAGGCCGACTGCGGCAACAATATCACCGGCGGATACCACCTCAAGGTCTTCACGATGGTTTGCGTGCATCCTTACAACTCGGCCCAGCCGCTCCCGCTTGCCCTTGGAGGCGTTGTACACTACTTCCCCCGCCTTCGCCATCCCGGAGTAGACCCGGAAGTACGCGAGCTTGCCCACGTAGGGATCGGTTGCTATCTTGAACGCGAGCGCACAGAAAGGCTCGTCCTCCGACGGCCTTCTCGTGACCTGCGTTTCCCCATTAGGCTCTAGCCCAACCACAGCAGGCATGTCGACCGGAGACGGCAGGTAGTCGACGATCGCGTCGAGAAGCAACTGGACACCTTTGTTCTTGAAAGACGATCCAAGCAGCACAGGCGTCAACCGGGCGGACAGTGTGCCTCTGCGGATCCCCGCCCTCAAGGCTTCTTCGGAGATCTCTTCTCCGGCGACGTACAGCTCCATCAGCTCATCGTCGTTCTCGGCGGCTCTCTCGATGAGTTCCTCGCGGGCCTGCTCCGCAGCATCGACCAGCTCTTCCGGGATGTCGACGACCTCGCGATTGACCCCAAGATCGTCCTGATAGAGAATGGCCTTGCGGCTGATCAGGTCCACAACTCCGCGGAACTTGTCTTCTGCGCCGATTGGGGTCTGGACGGGGACCGCCAAAGCGCCGAGTTTGTCACGCATCGTCTGGACTGAGAACGCGAAATCCGCTCCCACCCGGTCCATCTTGTTCACAAATGCTATCCTCGGAACTCGATAGTGGTCTGCTTGCCTCCAGACGGTTTCTGACTGTGGTTGGACACCCTCCACAGCATCGAAGATCGCCACCGCTCCGTCAAGCACCCTAAGAGAGCGCTCAACCTCCACGGTGAAGTCCACGTGGCCGGGCGTGTCGATAATGTTTATCCGGCAACCCCGCCAGTAGCATGTGGTCGCGGCCGATGTTATGGTGATCCCGCGCTCCTGCTCCTGGATCATCCAGTCCATCGTGGCCGTCCCCGCATCCACCTCGCCAAGCCGGTGAACACGTCCGGTGTAGAAGAGAATTCGCTCGGTCGTCGTGGTCTTGCCGGCATCGATATGGGCCATTATGCCTATGTTGCGGATACTCTGAATCGGTACCGCCTCGACCATGCTCTTCTCTCCTTTCCCCAGACGCTTCGCCTCTGTTACCACCTGTAATGCGCGAACGCCTTATTGGCCTCTGCCATCTTATGCATGTCTTCCTTACGCTTTATGGATGCCCCTGTCCCTGCCGCTGCATCCATGATCTCGGCGGCAAAACGCTCTGCCATGGTCTTTTCGCCTCTCGCGCGGGCGTGCTTCACAATCCATCTGAGGGCTAGAGCCTTCCTCCGGTCAGCCCTAACCTCCACTGGAACCTGATAGGTGGCGCCGCCCACGCGCCTCGGCCTGACTTCGAGCACAGGCATGACATTCTTGAGTGCACGTTCAAAGGTTTCGAGCGGATCCTTTCCCGTCTTCTCCTCTATGATGGCCGCGGCTTCGTAGAAAATGGTCTCAGCCACGCTCTTCTTCCCCTTGAGGAGGAGTTTGTTGATGAACTCAGACACCATCTTGGAGTTGTAGACAGGATCGGGTGCCACCTCATGCTTAGGCACATTGCCTCTCCTCGGCACGTGATACCCTCCCTTCCGGGTCCTACTTCGGGCGCTTGGCCCCGTACTTGGACCTGCCCTGACGTCTATTCGCAACTCCGGCGGTATCAAGTGTGCCCCGGATGATGTGGTACCGCACGCCGGGGACATCCTTCACTCGGCCACCGCGGATGAGCACGACCGAGTGCTCCTGAAGGTTGTGCCCCACTCCTGGGATATATGCCGTGACCTCGAGCAAGTTTGTCAGTCTCACCCTGGCGATCTTGCGAAGAGCCGAGTTGGGCTTCTTGGGCGTAGTTGTTCTGACTACGGTGCACACGCCCCTGCGCTGTGGGGCGCCCTCGCCATAGATGGACCTGCGGTTGAGCGAGTTGTACTGGTATCTCAGGGCAGGCGCTTTCGACTTGGTCGTGGCTTTCTTGCGGCCCTTTCTTACCAGCTGGCTGATGGTTGGCACTTACGACACCTCCTTCCCGAAGACACGCATTGCGGACATAATGTGCCCCTTGCCCCGAAAGATAGGTGCAAGGGGCACTGGTCACTCGTGTAGAATTGCGGCGGATGCCGCACCGACATCGATCCCACACACCTTGCCGAGTTCCTGCATGCTACCAGCGATGATTACTGGGACACCGTTCTTCTCGCAAAGTGCCACGAGATCGCGGACAACGTGCTCTTCGGCATCCTTCGCGATGTAGACTTCCCGGACGGATCCACGCCCCAGGGCCCTCACAGTCTGCTTGGTGCCGATCACCCTGTTACGGGCGGATGCCAGGTTCTCATACATCCGCGTTGAGTGCCTCCTTCGGCCCCATGCCACCACACAGGGTGGCTCAGACACTTAGACATTTTAGCATCAGCCACTACGCGTGTCAAGCAATTCCGATGCCTGACCTCCCGCTACACCCGCAGCATACTCCAGATTCTCGACGTCCCTGACCGCCGCGGCGGGCGGCAGGGTCATCACCTCCGCCGGTTCGAGCACACGGATGTTGCGGTATCTGGACATTCCAGTTCCGGCTGGAATCAGCTTTCCGATGATGACATTCTCCTTCAGCCCGATGAGGGGATCTGTCTTCCCCTTGATCGACGCCTCCGTCAAGACCCTCGTGGTCTCCTGGAACGACGCTGCTGAGAGGAAGCTGTCCGTCGCGAGAGACGCCTTGGTTATGCCAAGCAGGATCGGCTTCGCCGAAGCTGGCCGTAGGCCCATGGCTTCCGCCTCCGCGTTGATATCTTCGAGCTCGAACACATCAACGGTCCCACCTGGCAGCAGATCAGTGTCACCAGGGTCCTCCACTTTCATCTTCCTCATCATCTGGCGGACGACCACTTCAATGTGCTTATCGTTGATCTCGACGCCCTGGGACCGGTAGACTTCCTGCACTTCGCGGACGATATACTGCTGTACCGGAATCATCCCACGTATCCTCAGGATATCGTGCGGATTCACGGAGCCCTCAGTCAGGTTGTCCCCGGCCTCCACTCGCTGCCCATCCCGCACCTCCAGCCTGGCGCCAAACGGCACGGTATACGAGTGTTCTTCGCCGTCATCTGTCCTGACGATGACCTTCCGTACACCTTTCGCTTCCTGGATCGTCACGACTCCATCATGCTCTGTTATCACAGCGAGGCCTTTGGGCTTTCTGGCTTCGAAGAGCTCCTCCACGCGAGGCAGGCCGCGCGTTATGTCGTCCCCTGCGACACCCCCGGTGTGGAACGTCCTCATCGTCAACTGTGTGCCGGGTTCTCCAATGGACTGTGCGGCAATGGTCCCCACAGCTTCCCCAACTTCCACCGGGTTGCCCGTCGCTAGGTTGCGACCATAGCACTTTACGCACACGCCGTACCTGGTCCTGCACTTGAGGACCGAACGTATCTTGATCGAAGTGAACCCGGCATCCTCGATACGCTTCGCCACATCTTCCCCTATGAGTTCGCCCGCTTCGGCGAGTACCTCCCCGGTGCTGGGGTCCACGACGTCCTCCAGGCTCACCCTGCCCGTGATCCGTTCGGACAGCGGCTCAATCACGGTGTCGCCCTCAACGAGCTGAGTTACCTCAATGCCCTCTTTCGTGCCGCAGTCATCCTCTCGGACGATTACGTCCTGCGCCACGTCGACGAGTCTCCTGGTGAGGTAACCGGAGTCTGCGGTTCGAAGTGCGGTGTCCGCAAGTCCTTTTCTCGTTCCGTGTGTGGATATGAAGTACTCCAGCACTGTCAAGCCCTCACGGAAGTTCGCCTTTATTGGCACGTCTATGGTTCGTCCGGACGGGTCTGCAACGAGGCCCCTCATGCCCGCCAGCTGGTTGAGCTGCTGCACGTTACCGCGTGCCCCAGACGTGGCCATCATGTAGACTGAGTTGAACTTCGAGAGATTGGCGAGCATCGCCTGCTGGACTCGCTCGCGAGCCTCAGTCCACACGTCAATAACCAAGCTGTCCTTCTCGTCAGCAAGGAGGAGCCCACGCTTGTATTGGCTTTCGATTTGCTCGACTTTCTCGTCGGCTTCTTTTATGATCTGCTCCTTGTCGGGCGGGATCGCGATATCCTCGATTCCCACCGTCGTCCCAGAGCGGGTTGCATACTTGAACCCAAGTCTCTTCATGGCATCAAGAACCTCGGAGGTCTTGGCGTTCCCGTACTTGCGCCTGATCATTGCCACTACCCTGGAAAGGAAGCTCTTGCTCGCGGCCTTGCGTTGCCGCCCACCTGGTCCATCCGATGCCGCAAGGTATTCCGCGACCGACATTCCGGGTTTGGTCACGAAGTCACCGCGGGTAAGCTCCTCATCGAGAGAGCCTTCGGCGGAGTTGATGTAGGGGAAGTCGTCCGGGAAGATCTCGTTGAAGATCAACCGCCCAACAGTGGTGACGATCTTCCTTGTCCCCGCCTCTTCTGCCCCCAATACCAGCTTGGATTCAGGAAGCCTTACCAGGATCCTCGCCTGAAGCTCGATGGACCCAGCCTCGTAGGCCATCTTTGCGGCCTCGGGGCTTTCGAAGACCTTGCCCTCACCCCGGGCTCCCTGCTTTTCGATGGTCAGGTAGTAGCACCCAAGCACCATGTCCTGGGTCGGAGTGGCCACAGGCCCGCCGTGCGCCGGGGAAAGGATGTTGTTCACCGACAGCATGAGCAACCTCGCCTCGGCCTGTGCCTCCGCAGATAGCGGAACGTGCACTGCCATCTGGTCCCCGTCGAAGTCGGCGTTGTATGCCGTGCAGACCAGCGGGTGGATCTGTATTGCGCGTCCCTCGACCAATACGGGCTCAAAAGCCTGGATGCCCAACCTGTGCAGGGTGGGGGCGCGGTTCAGGAGCACTGGGTGCTCCGCGATGACCTCCTCGAGAACGTCCCAGACTTCGGGGCGCACCCGTTCCACCATGCGCTTGGCGCTCTTGATGTTGTGCGCATGACCCTTGTCGACAAGCCTCTTCATCACGAACGGCTTGAAGAGCTCGAGGGCCATCTCTTTGGGCAGACCGCACTCGTGAAGCTTGAGGGACGGCCCGACCACGATCACAGAACGTCCGGAGTAGTCCACTCGCTTTCCGAGCAAGTTCTGGCGGAACCGGCCTTGCTTCCCTTTGAGCATGTCTGAAAGGGATTTGAGGGGCCTATTCCCTGGGCCCGTCACCGGTCTTCCCCGCCGGCCATTGTCGATCAGGGCATCTACGGCCTCTTGAAGCATGCGTTTCTCATTGCGGACGATGATGTCCGGGGCGGCCAGCTCCAGGAGTTTCTTGAGCCGGTTGTTCCTGTTGATGACCCGCCGGTAGAGGTCATTAAGGTCGGATGTAGCAAACCTGCCGCCGTCCAGCTGGACCATTGGACGCAGGTCCGGAGGGATGACAGGGATGACTTCGAGGATCATCCACTCTGGCCGGTTTCCGGACTTCCGGAAAGCCTCAACCACCTCAAGCCTACGTATGGCCCTGATCCGTCGCTG
>JANLFS010000018.1:32492-36846 GCA_024655925.1 Bacillota bacterium
ACTCTGCCTCGTTGAGCAGTTGCTTCTTGGCGAGGGGGGTGTCTCCGGGGTCAGTGACGATGTAAGACGCGAAGTAAAGTATCTTCTCGAGCGCGCGGGGGGACATGTCGAGCAAGAGCCCCATCCGGCTCGGGATGCCCTTGAAGTACCAAATGTGCGAAACCGGGGCCGCAAGCTCGATGTGGCCAAGCCTCTCCCGGCGCACCTTGGATCGGGTGACCTCCACTCCACACCGGTCACATACTATTCCCTTGTATCGGACTCTCTTGTACTTCCCGCAGTGGCACTCCCAGTCTCTTTGGGGACCGAAGATCTTCTCGCAGAACAGCCCCTCGCGCTCAGGCTTGAGAGTCCGGTAGTTAATGGTCTCAGGCTTCTTTACCTCGCCGCTCGACCACGCGCGGATCTGCTCCGGCGAAGCCATCCCAATCCTGATCCGGTCGAAGTCGTTGACGTCCAGCACCCTCTTCTCCCCCTTCGTCGCTTGTGGGCGCATAGTGCTCGAATGATCCGGCCGTCTCACCATCGAGTCCCGGGTCAGCCTCATCGTCAGCTTCCCCGTCCCCCTGGTCTTCGGACGCCTCTTCCGCCACGTACTGGGTATCTACCCTCTCTATCCGGTCAGATCTGTCTCCGATGTCTATTCCGAGCTCGCGAGCGGTCTCATTGATGTCATCGTCGGTCTCACGTATCTCGATCTCTCTCGAGTCCTCTGACAGAACCTTGACGTCCAGGCAGAGGCTTTGGAGTTCCTTGATGAGCACCTTGAACGACTCCGGCACTCCGGGTTCCGGCACGTTCTCCCCTTTGACCACGGCCTCATAGGTCTTGACCCGCCCGACCACATCGTCGGACTTCACGGTCAGGAGTTCCTGCAGAGTGTAGGCTGCGCCGTATGCCTCCAGGGCCCAGACCTCCATCTCGCCGAACCTCTGCCCACCGAACTGCGCCTTGCCCCCAAGAGGCTGTTGGGTGACCAGAGAATACGGGCCCGTGGATCTCGCGTGAATCTTGTCGTCCACCAGGTGGAGAAGCTTCATCAAATAGGCGTAGCCCACCGTGATGGGCCTATCGAAAGGCTCACCGGTTCGCCCGTCGTACAGCACCGTCTTGCCGTTCTCAGGCAGCCCGGCTTCGCGCAGGTACCGGAAGATGTCCCCTT
Organism: Bacillota bacterium; assembly: GCA_024655925.1. NCBI lineage: Bacteria > Bacillati > Bacillota > Bacillota bacterium. Next base: position 33,655 of record JANLFS010000018.1, read on the forward strand.
CACGAGCACCGTCGAAGACAGGGCTAGCCATATGAAGGCCCAGTGTCGCCGCAGCCCACCCCAGGTGAGTCTCGAGAACCTGCCCGATGTTCATCCGAGACGGGACTCCGAGTGGATTCAGCACGATCTCGACCGGGCGCCCGTCAGGAAGAAACGGCATGTCTTCCTCAGGCATGATCCTGGCGATGACGCCTTTGTTCCCGTGGCGGCCCGCCATCTTGTCACCCTCCGAGATCTTGCGCTTCTGAGCCACATATACGCGAACAAGCTTGTTCACCCCGGGGCCGAGTTCGTCGCCGTTCTCGCGGGAAAACACGTGTACCGCTACTACCTTTCCGGCCTCTCCGTGCGGGACGCGGAGCGAGGTATCTCGGACCTCCCGAGCCTTCTCACCGAAGATCGCGCGCAGCAGGCGTTCCTCCGGAGTCAGCTCGGTCTCGCCCTTGGGCGTCACCTTCCCCACCAGAATGTCGCCTGGCCTCACCTCAGCCCCCACGCGGATGATGCCGCGATCATCCAGGTCACGTAGGGCGTCCTCGCCCACGTTCGGGATGTCCCGGGTGATCTCCTCAGGGCCGAGTTTCGTGTCGCGCGCCTCGGACTCGTATTCCTCTATGTGAATGGACGTGAAGACATCGTCCCTCACGAGTTTCTCACTGATGAGGATCGCATCCTCGTAGTTGAAGCCTTCCCAGGGCATGAACGCCACGAGAACGTTCCGGCCGAGGGCCATCTCGCCCCCGTCAGTGGAAGGCCCGTCCGCGAGGATGTCTCCCTGTTCGACCCTCTGCCCCCTTTTCACCACAGGCTTCTGGTTTATGCATGTGCCCTGGTTGGACCTGGCAAACTTGAGTAGCTTGTAGGTGTCAATCGCCCCATCGTCCGTCCGGACCTTGACCGCGTCCGCCGAGACCTCCTCGACGAACCCGGATCTCCTGGCAAGCACTACAATGCCCGAATCGACCGCTGCCTTGTATTCCATGCCCGTTCCAACCAGCGGGGCCTCCGTCCGTATCAGCGGGACCGCCTGCCTCTGCATGTTGGAGCCCATCAGTGCCCGGCCGGCATCGTCGTTTTCGAGGAATGGGATGAGGGCAGTCGCTATACTAACAAGCTGTTTTGGGGACACGTCCATGTAGTCTACCTGGTCTGCCGGGACTATCTCGATCTTGTCCCGGTAACGGCAAGTGACCTTGGACCTCTTGAAGGCCCCGTCCGCCGTCAAAGGCTCGTTGGCCTGAGCGATGACGTAGATGTCCTCCTCGTCCGCGGTGAGGTACTCAATGTCCGGAGTCACCTTGCCCCCAGACACTTTGCGGTAGGGGGTCTCGATGAACCCGTACTCGTTGATCCTGGCGTAAGTGCACAGGGATCCGATAAGGCCGATGTTGGGACCTTCAGGCGTCTCGATCGGGCACATCCTCCCATAGTGAGAGTGGTGCACGTCCCGGACGTCGAACCCTGCGCGCTCACGCGAGAGCCCTCCAGGCCCAAGTGCGGACAACCTCCGCTTATGCGTGAGTTCCGCAAGAGGGTTGGTCTGGTCCATGAACTGCGAAAGCTGGCTTGAGCCGAAGAACTCCTTGATCGCCGCGACCACCGGCCTGATGTTGATTAAAGCCTGCGGTGTAACGACATCTACATCTTGAATGGTCATTCGTTCCCGAATGACCCGTTCCATCCGCGAAAGCCCGATGCGGAACTGGTTCTGAAGGAGTTCGCCAACGGACTTCAGGCGCCTGTTGCCCAGATGATCGATGTCATCGGTGGACCCTATCCCGTATTGGAGGTTCACCAGGTAATTCACGGTGGCGATGACATCTTCACGAGTGATGGTTTTGGCGTCCATCGGGGGTAGGCCGTTGCCCATGATCTTGACCTCGCCATCCTCGATGTCGCTGGAGGCAACGTAAGCCTCCGAAAAACCGGTGCGCCGGCAGAACTCCCGGATCTCCTGGGCCTTACGGCGGGTTATGACATCACCTTTGCGCGCCAAAACCTCCCCGGTGTTCGGATCGACGATGTCCCGGGTGAGAGTCTTGTCAATGAGTCTGTCAGCGAGAGCGAGTTTCTTGTTGATCTTGTACCTTCCGACCGCGGCCAGGTCATACCTCTTGGGGTCGAAGAAGAGGGATTCAAACAGAGCCCTCGCGCTTTCCACCGCGGGCGGCTCACCCGGGCGGAGGCGCTTGTAGATCTCGACCAAGGCTTCTTCCTCGGACTCGGTATTGTCCCGTTCGATGGTGTTCCGGATGGATTCATTCTCGTGGAACAACTCGAGGATACGTTGGCTCTGCCCGTACCCGAGAGCCCGGACCAGGACGGTTATGGGGATCTTGCGGGTGCGGTCTACCCGGACGTGCACAACGCCGGCAGGGTCCGTCTCGAACTCGAGCCACGCCCCGCGGTTTGGTATGATACTGGCGGCCCAGAGGGTCTTGCCGGATGGGTCCTTGATGGCATCGAAGTAGACTCCAGGTGAACGGGTCAGCTGGCTGACTATCACACGCTCCGCGCCATTGATGATGAAAGTGCCTTTCTCTGTCATCAGAGGGAAGTCACCCATGAAGACTTCCTGCTCCTTGACTTCTCCGGTTTCTTTGTTTATCAGCCTGACCTTGACCTTGAGGGGCGCAGAGTATGTCACGTCCCGCTGCTTGCACTCGTCTTCCTCGTACTTGGGGTCCCCAAGGGAGTACCCGGTGAACTCGAGGACCAAGTTCCCCGTGAAATCCTGGACCGGGGAGATGTCGCGAAACGTCTCCAGAAGACCCTCGTCCAAAAACCACTGGTAAGACTTCTGTTGGATCTCGATGAGGTTCGGCACATCGAGCACGTCCGTGATCTTCGAGAAGCTGACTCTCTCTCGCTTCGTCGACCTCGCGGCACTCTCCATGCAACCCACCTGCTTCCCTGTAAGATTCCCGGGCATAACTAACAGCGCGGACCTAACTGACTTTCGAACTCACGATAAGTCAAAGCCGCGCTGGAACTACTCCGCCAAACTCCTAAGTAGCATACGTATTCCCGTTACCCCTTATACATGCCTGGCCTATTGGCAGCAGCACGTCTTTCGCCAGTGACATTAAGTCATAATATCATAGGTTCTGGCGGCCGTCAATAGTGGGACTGGAAGAGTCTGAGTCAAGTCCTTGTAGGTGCTTCCCCTTTCCTCCGAGTTGGCGGAGGCGA
>JANLFS010000019.1:0-1939 GCA_024655925.1 Bacillota bacterium
CTGATTTCGGCCGTCAGCTACCGGAGGGATTTTACACCAGAAATCGGACTTGATCTGCTGCTGGCCCGGAAGAGCGAACTGAGAATTCGAGAGGAGTGTAAAAGATGACAGTGAAACGTGTGTGGGAGATTCCCAGTGTTCGGATGAACCCGCCGGCGGAGCGAAACATGCAGGTGGTTCTGTCGAAGCAGAGCGATGATGTACGCGACTTTTCGTTCCTTGTGGCGAACCTCTACCCTCACGGCGGAAGCACAAGCATACACACTCACGATTGCTCGGACGAACTCGTATACGTTGTCTCTGGACGGGGCGTGGGACAGGTCGGCGACGAGACTGTGGATATAGTTCCAGACACCGTCCTCTATGCCCCGGCGGGGGTTCCTCACGGCGTGACCAACCTGGGTGACGAGGGCATGAAACTCGCGTGCTTCTTCATACCGGGACTCCCGGACGAGCGAATTGCCGCTCTGACGGATGGAGCCGTGTTGAGGATCCACAAGGGCAAGGAGTGACCGGCCACCCGGTACCATATGACGCTAGTCTCACTTGAGGAGGGTATACCTATTGGACCGAATTCTCCGAATCGACGTGAATACTCGAATGATTTCGTTTGAGCATGTCCCTCGCGACTACATGATGCTTGGAGGGCGGGGCCTGACTTCCAGGATAGTGAAGGACGAAGTTGAGCCAACCTGCCATCCCTTGGGGAAGCGGAATAAGCTGATACTGGCAGCTGGGCTGCTCGCGGGGACACCAGCTTCCAGCAGTGGACGGTTGTCAATAGGTGGAAAAAGCCCCCTAACCGGAGGCATCAAGGAGGCGAACGCCGGGGGCACCACCAGCGGGAAGCTCGCGCGGTTGGGGCTCAGGGCAGTCATCGTGGAAGGAAAGCCGGCCGACCAGGGCCCTTACGTCGTGGTCATAACGAAAGATGCGGCGGAGATCATGCCTAGGCCGGACCTGAGCCTTCTCGGTGTGTATGAGACTGCTGAGAAGCTCAGACAATCTTATGGCAGCAACATCGGCGCCGCCATCATTGGGCCTGCTGGAGAGATGCTCCTGACTGCTGCCGGAATCGCGAATCTCGACCCTGAGGGTCAACCCACTAGGTTCTCTGCCCGGGGCGGCCTCGGCGCGGTGATGGGGTCGAAGCGGGTGAAGGCCATCGTGTTGGATGATGAAGGGTGCCCGAGGCCCAAGCCGCGCAATGAAGCAGAGTTCCAAAGTGCATTGCGCGAGTATACGAAGGCCGTCCTGGAATCGCCCCAAACGGAAGTCTTCCGGAAGATAGGCACAAGCAACTTGGTCAGGATCCTGAACGGCCGCGCCGGTCTACCCACTCGCAACTTCAGACTCGGGATGTTCGAGGAGGCGGAGAGCATCTCCGGCGAGAGGCTCAGGGAGACTATACTCGAGCGGCAAGGGCAACCAGAGCACACGTGTATGCCCGGGTGCGTCATATCCTGCTCCAACGTGTACCGTGGCAAGGACGGGCAGAACCTGGTTTCGCCGCTCGAATACGAGACAATTGGTCTTGTTGGATCGAACTGCATGATCGGGGACCTTGATGCCATTGCCGAGATCAACCGGGTCTGCAACGACGTGGGGATAGATACCATCGATGCGGGTGGGGCCATTGGGCTCGCCATGGAGGCTGGCCTGATCCCGTTCGGAGACGCTCAAGGAGCTATTCAGCTCGTGCAAGAAGTGGGCAAGGGCAGTATCGTCGGCCGAATGATCGGTTGCGGTGGGGCCACGACGGCGAGGTTGCTCGGCGTCGTCGATGCGCCTGTGGTGAAAGGACAGGTTATGGCCGCCTACGAGCCGCGGGCCATAAAGGGCCTCGGAGTGACATACGCGACGTCCCCAATGGGCGCGGACCATACCGCAGGGAACACCATACGTGCACAGATCGATCACAGGTCCGCCGAAGGCCAGG
>JANLFS010000019.1:1949-13570 GCA_024655925.1 Bacillota bacterium
GATAGCCTGGGGCTCTGCTCGTTCGTCGGCCCTGCCATGAAGGGAGATCTCGGGCTGATAGCGAAGCTAGTGGCTGCACGATTCGGTGTCTCCTGCAGCCCTGAGGACCTCATAGAACTGGGGAAAGCCACTCTCAGGACGGAGATCGCCTTCAACAGGGCGGCGGGTCTAACGTCCGTGCAGGATGACTTGCCTGAGTGGATGCGCGACACCGAGAACCCTTCGAGCGGGACCGTGTTCGATGTCCCCAAGCAGGAGCTGGACGAGATATTCCAGAGCCTATAGCCAGCCTGGACTGGGGGGACTTCACGTGAGAATACAACTGAAACTCGGAGCGGTGGTCGCCGAGAAGGTACGCCCGCCTGGCACCGCAAGCTCTCTCGAACTGCCCGGCAACGCAACTCCCGGGGACGTGGTGGCACACCTTGGACTTGGCCACGTAGATGACCTGGTCATCCTCCGGAACGGCCGGGCCGTGGAACTGGACGAGGAGCTCTCCGAAGGTGATGAGATCATGGTCATGTATGCGCTCTGCGGGGGCTGACTTCTGCGGGGGCGCTTTGACACGTGGGATTCTGGCGTCACTTGGGCTCAGTTGATGGGGGGACGACGATGCACACCGAACTCGCTGGGGCGAACAGCCTCAAACAGAAAGCCTACGACGCGATCAAGGAGAAGATCATCCGGTGCTTGATCATGCCAGGGGCGCCGATATCGGAGAAGGATCTCATGGCTGAACTCGAGATGAGTCGGACTCCCATCCGGGAGGCTCTGAACAAGCTCGAGACGGAGGGCCTCGTGAGCATATACCCGAAACGGGGCATATTCGTGACGAATATCACGCTTAAGGACGTGATGGATATCTACACGATCCGTGAATGCATCGAGCCTCTCGCGGCGCGGCTGGCCACACCATTGATAGACTTGGAGAGCGTCCAGCATTTCGTAGACATCTATCTCTCTCCGAAGAGAGAGCACACGCTGGAGGACTACATCATAACTGACTGCGCTTTCCATACCTTGATCGCGAACTCCACAGACAACCCGCGCCTGGCACAGATTCTCCTGAGCCTGTATGACCAGAACAGCAGAATCAGGATCCTCTCCAAGATCCGGGTGAAGGAGCGACAGGAGAAGGCCAGGGAAGAGCATCGCGAACTGATCAAGTGCTTCCAGGCCAGAGATGCAGACAGGGCGGAAGAAGTAATGAGAATGCACATCACGAATGGAAAGAAGACGGCGCTGAGCATTCTCTAGGCAGCTGCGGACGATGCCCCGCGGGCTATACCGCGGGGTGCTTCGCAGTGCCTATTGTGGGCCGACTGCAACGTGGGCTGGGAGTCCCGATTACACACGAGAGACCGGTTGCCGCTCATCAAGCGGCCGCGGGTCTTTTCCTTGGCTCCAGCATGAACGCGGCGAGGGTGGATCTCCCTCGGAGAACGCACCCTCGCTGGCCAGGCAACCTGGGTCGCCGTACTTAGTGTCCCACGGGAATTGCCGCTCTATGCGCCCAGCAGCCATGATGTCCGGCAGGCAGAGTCGTGTCGTTGCGGGGGACTATCAAACGTGCGCGCAGTGGTGATTGAGGCCGCAGGGCCAAGGCATACTATCAACCGGGGCTGGGTAAGGACACTTGGCGCTGCCCGGGCCCACAAGATCTTGGGAAGAGAGTGACGATATCCCATCGGCGCGCAGTCCTCGGAGCGATTCCGTTTCATCCCCCGCCGAGTCTATTTCGAGCCGGAGGCGCTCACCTATCCGCTCGGGCAAGCGATCCGCGCCCGGCTGGAGAGCCTCGGTGTGCCAGTTCAGACCACTTCAAGCCACAACAGGGTGACGGGGATCCCCGGGGAGACTCCGGCCGGCCGGTACCGGGAGTCCAAGACGACTCTCGTTGTCGGAGTGCACAGAAGCCGCGAATTCCAGACCTGCCGCCCTTCTGCCCACTTCCAACTTCCGATTGCGACTGGCTGTCCCGGGATGTGTGAGTACTGTTACCTGGCGACCAACATGGGAGCCAACCCCTACATTCGGGTCTACGTGAACCTGGACGAGGTCTTCACGATAGCACGAGAGCACATTGAGGCGCGCCACCCCGATACTACGACCTTTGAGGGGGCCGCAACATCAGACCCCATCCCGACGGAATACTTGACCGGGGCTTTAAGGAAGGCTGTAGAGTTCTTCGCGGATCAGCCGGGCGCGAGTTTCAGGTTTGTCACCAAGTTCACGGAAGTAGACTCACTCATAGATGCCCACCACGCCGGTCGAACGACCATCCGGGTGAGTGTGAATGCCAAGCCAGTTATACTGAGGTTCGAACATGCAACGCCCGACTTCGAGTCCCGGATCCAGACTGCGGCCAGGGTCGCCCGGGCAGGCTACCCGGTGGGCCTCCTAATAGCCCCCGTCATCCTCTTCGATCGTTGGGAGCGCGAGTATGGTGAGATGATCAGAGAGGCCGCGAGGGCTCTTTCCGGTATAGCGGAGCGTGTGACGCTGGAAGTTGTGACTCACAGGTTCACGGCTCGGGCCAAGAAACACATACTTGATGTGTTCCCTGCGACCCAATTGCCCCTAGACGAGGAGGCCAGGCGGTTCAAGTACGGGCAGTTTGGGTATGGGAAGTACGTGTACCTGCCGGAGCAAGTTGAGAGAGTACGAGAGTTCTTCGAGAAGGCTGCCCGGGAGTTTGACGACGCCACGGTGAGCTATGTCGTGTGAGACACTCAAGAAGTGCCCGCGTGACGATGCTGGGTGGGGGTATTGTCGGGGCGAGGTGAGGAGTCCTCCCCATTGTCTTCAAGTCCCGGGAATCTGAAGGAATATTGCCCTCACTGTCCAACTAGTATGCCAATTTGGACACCGGGTAGTCTCCGGTCACTCGGCCACGTGGAACACCATGACTTGCGGGGGTTTGAGAAATGAGTGGGTGCGATCAGGCAGCCCGAGCGAGGAACCAGTCATCCGAGGGATCATGGCCTTGGCAGGAACGGTTATGGGTCACCGCGGAGCGCACACCCGCGGGAGTGGCGGTTCTCGAAGGGCCGCAGCACATACTGAGATTCGCGAACAGATGCTTCAGAACGCTTCACGGGATACCGGAACCTATCCAGGAGGCCTTGGGTCACCCTGCGGGGCAGCTGATGAGCGGCGAGCACGCAGGACGCAGCCTGGGGTTGATCGACGAAGCCTACCGCACGAACCGCATAATCCGGGTGTGTGCGACCTACAGGAAGACGCAGTCGCCCGCCCGGGAGAAGGGATACTGGGAGGAGTTCTATGTTCCTCTCGGAGCCGATCACGGCCGGGCCGAGGGGGTTCTGGTTTTCTCCAAGGAGATCACTGATGAGGTGGTGGCGCGCAGGAGAGCTGAGGCCATAGCAGACTTCGCAATGGAGCTCAACGCGGGCACGAGTCTCTCACCGAAGCTCACTACAGCACTTGCCCGTGCCATCGAGCTTCTTGGGGGAGACGGTGGGCTGCTTTACCTGTGTGGGCAGGAGGAACCTCGTCTTCACCAGGCCATGGCCTTTGGCCGGGCGGAAGGGATGTGCTCTTCCGTCGAGGCTGCGGAATTCCCGACTATCCGGCGGATGCTTGAGCCGGGGCGGCCAGCCCACATAACCGTGGAAGATCTCACCGACGCAGAGATCGAACGCGTGAAACACCCGGGATGGTCCAGCTGCCTGGCCGCGCCCCTCGCCGCAGGCGGCCGGCGGGTAGGCGTGGTGCTCGTGGGGTTCGTGGAGCCCGGGCACGAACCGGTCGTGGAGGACATGGACTTTGCCGAGGTTGTGGCGAAACAGAGTGCGCTTGCGATAGAGTGGAACCGGCTGTACGAAGAGAGAGCGGGGATGCTCGAACGAGAGCACACGGCTGGCACGCAAGCGCAGGAGTACGCGATGAGGCTCTCTGCCCTCCTCGAGAACCTCGACGAGGGTGCGCTGGTGTGCGATAAAGATGGGAGTATCGTGCTTCAGAACGCGAGCTTCGAGGAGACAAGCGGAGTGCGGCGCGGCAGTGCGTCACATTTCGCGGACTTTGCCGCCCACTGTACTCTGCTCGAGCGGGACGGCACGACAGTCCCCGTGGAGAAGTGGCCCATCAGCCGGCTTCTTAGAGGGGAGCGGGTAAGTGACGAGGAGTACATGATCCAGCGGTCCGATGGGACCAGGCGGCATGTGGCGCTCAACGGCGGTGCCACCTGTGACGCCACAGGTGTCCCGACGTCGGCCATACTCACTTGCAGAGACGTCACCCGTCTGCACGAACTTGAGCAGGCGAAAGACGATTACCTTCGCCTGCTCACACACGAATTGCGGTCTCCCCTTGCCCTGCTTATGGGGTATGCACAGATCGCGGAGAGATCTGCCGACAACCCTGATCGGGTAAAAGCGGCGTCAGCGGGGATCATCAGAGCAGTCAGGCACATGGACGTGCTGATCTCTGACCTCGCAGACTCCATGCGCCTGGAGTCCGGGCAGCTGCGCCTCGCGAAGGGGCGCGTGAACCTGCGCGATCTACTCTCGCGCGTGCTGGAGGAAGCCGCCCATACAATGCGGGTCGATCGGATCAAGGTTCGAGCGCCGCAGGACCTTCCGGATGTCCTGGCGGACCGGGATCGCCTTGCCCGTATACTGATCAACCTCCTGTCCAACGCCTCGAAGTATTCCTCACCGGGCACTGTGATCACGGTCACGATAACGCAATCGGACTCGTTCGTGGTCACATCTGTGTCAAACGAGGGCCCCCCAATCCCTCCCGAAGACTTTCCGCATGTGTTCGAGAGGTACTACCGGGGCAGAGCGGCAACGGGCCAGTCAGAAGGGCTCGGCCTTGGCCTCTACGTCGCCAAGGGTCTGGTAGAAGCGCATGGAGGACAGATCTGGGCCAGCAGCGAGCCGGACACGGGCACCACATTCTCCTTCTCACTCCCCAAATATCAGGACTGACAGCCGCGGCAGTCGCAATGCCCACACTGTTCAACGGATCAATCCATGGGGTATCCTCCGTTTATGCCCAGGACGGTGCCTGTGATAGACCCTGCACGCCGCGAGTCTCGTCGGCACGTGTACCCACCGTCCACCATCGGGGCGGATCCCGTCACGTAGGAACTGGAATCCGATGCGAGAAAGACCGCAACCTGGGCGACCTCTTCGGCCTGCCCCATCCGACCCAGAGGAGTCGCGGCTTCACGTCTCTTACGTATGCCGGCCTATCGGGCACGGTGTCCATGTACGCCTCTAGCATCGGCGTGAGGATCATCGCTGGGCAGATCACGTTGGCCCTGATCGCCGGGGCGAAGTCAACTGCGATGTTCCTGGTGAGCACTAGCATGCCCCGCTTCGAGGCGTTGTAGGCGGCATTGTTCTTCAGCCCGACGAAGCTTGCGATGGAACCGAGATTGATGATGCTGCCCCCGCCGTGCTCCAGCGTCCTTGGGATCGCATACTTGCAGCACAGCCACGTGCCCTTGAGATTGACGCCGAGCAGTCTGTCCCAGTTGTCCTCATCTGTCTCGACGGAATTCCCGTTGTAGGCGATCCCCGCCGAGTTCACGACCACGTCGAGCCGGCCGAAGGTCCCGGCTGTCTGCTCGACGGCCTCCCTCAGTTGGTCCGCCTGGAGGACCAGGGGATCGTGACCTGATTCCCGTACCAGCTTGCCCACCTCCAAAGCGGCGGGAAGGTCGACGTCGACGATGGAGACCAGTGCTCCCTTGCGCGCGAATGCCGTGCAGACTGCCTTTCGTATGCCTCTCGCGCCCCCGGTTGCCAGGGTGACCTTACCTTGAAGAAGCATCAGCCACACCACCTAGAGATCTCTCCTGACACACACCTTCAGCCCCCACTGCAGATAGCCAGAGTGTTCCCATCTGTCCGTCCTGAGGTTCCGAGTGCTCCACGAACTGCTGGCTGGGTGATATGCCTTCACCCCGCAATGCACATTCGACCCAAAATCAAAAGGACTCGGGCACCAAAAGAAGGACTTCAGAAACCGGCGTCGAAACCAAAAGACACCAAATGAAAGTAAGGTCAGGGTACGCTCTGCTCGTGACGCACCGGCGCCGGATCGCGTCGCACACCTGACCGTGGGGGAACTGAGATGGCGAGCCATAGGGGCAAGGTCCGGATCTGTCTGGCAGGCACTGGAAGAGCGGGGATGGTTCATGCTCTCAACTTCGCGTCGTCGGTTCCTGATGCAGAGCTTGTCGCGATCGTCGACCCGGACCCCAACGCGGCTTCGCGCCCTGCCCGCGAGCTTGGAGTGGATCAAGTCTTCTGTGACCTCGATCAGGCACTCGGAGGCGTCGATTTCGATGCGGTGTGCATAGGCGCGCCTACCTTCGCCCACGCCGAGATAGCTGTCAAGGCTGCCCGTGAAGGGAAGCACATCCTTTGCGAGAAGCCCATGGCTCTCACCCTGGCGGAATGTGACGCAATGATCGATGCCGCAAAGGAAAGTGGCGTAGTCCTCCAGATAGGGTTCATGAGGCGGTTCGATGAGAGTTTCGTTGAGGCCAAGCGGGCGGTCGATTCGGGAGCCGTGGGCGAACCGGTCCTGATCAAGTCTCTCACCCGCGGGCCCGGACTCCCGGGTTCTTGGTACTACTCGGTCGAGAGAAGTAACGGCCTTCTCGCAGAGGTCAACAGCCACGATTTCGACACGGTAAGGTGGTTCATGGGGGAGGAGATCGCTTCAGTCTTCTCGCGCGCAGGGAATTTCAAGTGCCGCGAACTCGCCGAAAGGTACCCGAGGTTGTATGATTATGTGCTGGTGAGCATCGGATTTGAAAGCTCCAAGATGGGGCTTGTCGAAGGTGCCTGCCCGGCCGGGTATGGATACGACTCGAGGCTCGAGGTTGTTTGCACCGAGGGCCTGGTCTTCGCGGGAAGGCTGAACGAGGAATCTGTGGTCGTCTGCAGCAGTGGCGGAGGGGTGGCACAGCCCATATCCTCCAGTTGGCGTCGGAAGTTCAAAGACGCCTACCTGGCCGAGGATCGCCACTTTGTAGAGTGTGTGCTCGGGAACAGTCCGCCTGCAGTGGGCGGCGAGGAAGGAAGAGCGGCAGTACACGCGGTGATCGCTGCGAACCTGTCGATCACCACGGGAAGGCCTGTCAGGCTCTCTGAGGTTGCCGCAGCCAAGACTGAGTGAATGGGGTGTGGCGCATGCTGGCTGCACAAGTCGGAGGCCCCGGTGGTCTGGTTGTCACCGAGGTACCTCTTCCGAAACCAGGTGATGGGGAAATGCTGGTCCGGGTGGGCGCAGCCTCCATATGCGGAACGGACCTTCGGATTCTGCAGAACGGGCTTCCTGGAGTGTCCCAGGCTGCTCCCAGAATCCTCGGACACGAGTTCGCCGGGGACGTGGCAGAGGTCGGGAAGGGAGTCTCAGGCATCAAACCCGGAGACCGGGTGGCCGTAGCGCCCAACATCGGGTGCGGGCATTGCGACATGTGCACCTCCGGCAAGTCACATCATTGCGGATCTCACTCGGCCATCGGGATTACGCTCGATGGCGGATTTGCGGAATACGTGCTGATCCCCAAGGAAGCAGTGGCGCAGGGCAATGTGATCGCGCTCCCGCCGGGCATGACCTATCCGGAGGCGAGCATTGCTGAGGCCCTGGCATGCTGCTGGCACGGGTTTGAGGCTTGCCGCATAAGTCCAGGTGAAGTGGGACTTGTCATCGGCGCCGGTCCCATTGGAGTGGCGCACTCGCTCATCATGAGGATGGCAGGTGCGTCCTGCGTGGTAATGGCTGACATATCCCAATCCCGCCTGGACCTCGCAGCATCGTTCGGGCCCGATGTCACGGTGAACTCGGCCACTGAGTCTTTGGAGGCGGTCATCCATCACATAACCGGCGGAAAGGGCGCTGATGTGGTGATCGTGGCATGCCCGTCACCGGAGGCGCAAGCCCAGGCACTGACGGTTGCCGGGGTCGGGGGGAGGATCAACTACTTCGGTGGGCTTCCCCAGAGGACCTTGCCGGTCGCCCTGGATACGAACCTCATCCACTACAAAGAGCTGATCGTCACTGGCACAACCAGGTCCAATACCAGGCAGTTCCGGATGGCCCTCCGGCTGATCGAAACTGGGAGGTTCCCGGCTCGCCGGCTGGTAACTGGGACCTATCCGTTGAGTGAAGCCCCTTCGGCATTCGAGGCCGCCGCATCCGGGCGACATATGAAGGTAGTAATCGAGCCGGGTGGGCACTGAGGGGAGAAGGGATGGCCGGAGTGCAGGACAATGATCTGCCGTCAAACGAGGCGGACGCAGGGTTTTATTGCAGAATCATCGAGACTCTGGGAATGAAGAGACTGGTCCTTCATGGGTGAGGGGCCATCGTCATCGTGGACTCTCCGCGGGCCACAAGGGGGGACGCAAGTTGAAAGGCCCTTACTTGGTGGGTACCGATATCGGGACATCTGGGACTAAGAGTGCGATATTCGACTCGGCGGGCGACCTCGTGGCCGAGGCATACGTCGAATCGAAGCTGAACTGTCCTGCTCCCGGCGTCGTCGAGCAGGACCAGATGGAGTTCTACGAATCCGCCCTCACAACGATCAGAGAGTGCGTCGAGAAAGCAGGTATCAATCCCCATGAAGTGGCGGGAATCGGTGTAGACGGGCAGATGGCTGGGATCGGGGCGATAGACGAAGAGTGGAACCCGGTTACCGTCTACGACTCTTGGCTGGACACACGATGCGAGCCGTACATACAGCACATTCTGGACACCGTGGGCGATCAGGTTGTGAGACTCACAGGCTGTGCTCCCAGCTACAACCACGGCCCCAAGATGCTCTGGTGGAAGCATGAAAGGCCCGAGGCATTCCGCAGAATAGCGAGGTTCGTGGTACCAGGCGCGTTCGTGGCCGGGCGGATGGCAGGGCTTCGGGCTGTGAACGCGTTTGTCGACCACACCTACCTCCACTTCACCGGGGTGGCCGATGCCCGAAAACGTGAGTGGTCCGACGAGCTCTGCGAGGCACTCGATGTCCCCAAGAGGGTTCTTCCGAGAATCGTGGAGCCGTGGTCAGTCATCGGCAGACTGACCAGGGAGTCGGCGGACCGATGCGGTCTCGTGCAAGGAACTCCTATTGTGGCTGGGGCAGGGGATACTGCTGCGGGCCTTCTCGGCTCGGGCGTCACGGAAACCGGTGTGGCGATAGATGTAGCCGGCACGGCGTCGGTCTTGGCGGTGTGTATTCCCGGGTACTGCCCGGACCTCGTCCACAGGACCATGTCATGTGCCCGGTCAGCGATACCGGGCGTATGGTACTCCTACGCCTACATAAACGGCGGGGGTCTGTGCCTCCGATGGTTCAGGGACGAATTCTGCAAGTATGAGAAGGAAGCCCTCTCCCGCGCTGGGGTCGAGAGCATGTACGATGTCCTGAACTCCGAGGCCGATCAAGTCCCACCTGGCTCTTCGGGCCTGATCTTCATTCCTCACCTTGCGGGCAGAGTGTCACCGAACCAGCCGGGGCTCAGGGGAACCTGGCACGGGTTCAGCTGGTCTCACACCAGGGCGCACTTCTACCGGGCAATGCTCGAGGCCATCGCCTACGAGTATGCCGTCTACATGCGGATACTGAAAGAGCTTCAGCCCGGTGTGGTTTTCCGCGAAGTGAGGGGCATCGCGGGCGGGGCGAGGAGTATGGTGTGGAACCACGTCAAGGCGGACGTGCTCGGAATCCCCTATGCCGTGCTGTCAAGATCCGAGTTCTCTGTGCTCGGGGCGGCGATGATAGCAGGCAAGGGAGTGGGCCTCTTCAGCGACCTGGGCGACACCGCGAGAGCCTTTGTGAAGGTGATATCCCGAGTGGAGCCACGGCCGGAGAGCAGACGGGTATACGACTCCATGATCGAACGCTACGAGGACCTGCTTCACACCTGTCTCGATCTGCAGGAGGCCTGGGCGCAAGGGTAGTGGGGCTCATACTATCACGACCCGGACGCCCCTGTCCTCGAACTCCCGAATACTCTCAGCCCGAGCCCCGTCGTCGGTGATTATCATATCAACCCGGGAGAGCGGAGCTACTGAGACAAACGAGGCTTTCCCGATCTTGGTGCTGTCGGCGACCACAATGACCTGACGGGCCACGTGGGTCATCTTCCGTTTGGTTTCGGCGTGGATGACATCGGGTGTGGTGACTCCCCGGTCCACATCGATCCCGTTCGTGGCGAGGAAGAGCTTGTCCACATAGAACCGGCCAAGTGCGTCTTCGGTGATGGGGCCAACAAGGGAGGCCACGCCCTTGCGTAGGGTACCGCCGAGCACTATGACGTCGACACCGTGGACCGGCTCGAGCGCGGACGCGATGTTGAGATCGTTTACCACTACTGTAACGTTCTTCTTGTCCGAAAGGTTCCTGGCAATCTCCAGAGTCGTGGTGCCGGAGTCGAGGATGACGCTGTCGCCTTCGGTCACAAGGCTCGCGGCGTACTTCCCGATCCGCGCCTTCTGCTCGTGGTTCTTTAC
This sequence comes from Bacillota bacterium, assembly GCA_024655925.1. Lineage (NCBI taxonomy): Bacteria > Bacillati > Bacillota > Bacillota bacterium. The sequence continues at coordinate 12,447 of JANLFS010000019.1, forward strand.
GACTTTCTCACGTGTGGAGAGCTCAAACCGCGTGCCATGAATGCTTATGGCGCCTCCGTGCGTTCGCTTGAGAGTCCCGGCGTTCTCGAGCGTCTTCAGGTCCTTTCTGATCGTGACCTCAGACACCCCGAAGATGCGACTGAGTTCAGGTACTGTCACTTTCAGCTGCTTTTCGAGGATCGAAAGGATCTTGTCCTTGCGTTCTTCTGCAAATATAGGTGCGGGATTCACAGTGCGAGCACCGTCCTTTCGTGAGGCAAGACAGTATCCAATATGGTGTTTCGGCGGGTTTTGTTTGTTTCCCTGCTTCCCGTCGAAACCCAGTTCCGCGATCATTCGCAACTGCACAGAGGGGAGGCGTTTTGCTTGGACTTCCGAGGTCAGACAGTCATAGTCACGGGAGGGTCACTGGGCATCGGGCTCGCGGCGGCGAAACGGTTCGCAAGCCTCGGGGCTGACGTGGTGCTGGCGGACATCAACCGGGAGCACGGGGTGCGCGCACAGGACGAGATAACCAGGGCCGGACGTGGCCGGGCGCTCTTTGTGGAGACCGATGTCTCATGTCTTTCATCAGTCACTTCCATGGTGGATCAGACTCTCGAGGCCTTCGGCAGACTCGACGTGCTCGTGAACAATGCCGGGGTCTACACCAAGGGGGACGTCATTTTCGCCACAGAAGCGGACTGGGACAGGCTTATGGACATCAACTTGAAAGGCGCTTTTCTATGCATGAAGGCCTGTGTTCCCGCGATGATCTCGTCCGCCGCAGGCGGGGTGGTAGTGAATGTGGCCTCCGAGGCCGGGCTTGTGGGAATCCGTGGGCAGGTTGTGTATAACGTCTCCAAGGCAGGAATGATCGCACTCACCAGGAGTTCCGCAGTGGATCTTGCGGGCCGGGGCGTGCGCGTCAACTGTATCTGCCCGGGGACCACCGAGACTCCTCTGGTCCTCGCGGCGGTGGCGAATGATCCAGACCCTGTGCGCGCCAGGAGGGCCTTGGAGACCTGTCGTCCCTTGGGCAGGCTCGGGCACGTGGACGAAATTGCGCATGGGATTGTATTCCTGTCATCCAAGGAGGCAGGCTACGCGACGGGTGCGGTGCTGTCCATGGATGGAGGGTACAC